>CATWCG010000042.1:0-9849 GCA_958349165.1 uncultured Actinomyces sp.
GATCTCGAAGCCCGCCCGTGCCCTCCGGGCCCTACGGCACCCGCCACGCTAGCTGCCCATGATGTTGTGCCCGGCCAGGCCCTGCCGCACCAACACCCAGGTGTTCGGCCTTAGCCGACGCGACGCCATCCAAACGAAGGGCCCGGGAGGACGACAGTCCTCCCGGGCCCGGTGCGTCTCGCAGGGCGAATGGCCGCTAGTCGCCCTCGACAGGTGCGTCCGCAGCAACGTCAACGGCCTCGCCCGACACGACGTCACCAACGCCAGTCACGCGGCCACCCGCCACGAAATCAACGATGTCCGCGCACAGCTGAGCGAACGACGAATCCTCCAGCGCATCCGCCGCCTGGGGCAGCAGCGACGTATCCGTCATGCCGGGAGCCACGTTCGCGTCAATAAACCAGCACGTGCCCTCGTCGTCAACCACGAAATCCATGCGCGACAGGTCACGCAGACCAAGAGTCGTATGTGCCTCGACGGCCGCCGCCTGCAGATCCGCAAGCGCCTCCGAGGAAAGACGAGCGGGCACAAAATACACGGCCTCGTCCGTCGTGTAACGCGCATCGTAATCGTAACGGCCACCATCCGTCGCAATCTCAACCGGAGGCAGCGCCACAGGCCCACCCTCCAGGTCCACCACAGACACCGCCACGTCACGACCCTCAATGCGCTGCTCGACCATCAGACGCTGCCCATACGCGAACGCATCAACCATCGAGCGACGCAACTCCTTCGCGTTATGCGCCGTCGAAATACCAAGCGCCGAACCCCCATCCGTCGGCTTAATGACAACAGGGAACGACACGGAACCCTCCAACGCCGACAGCACATTCGACGCGCCCAGCTGGCGGAAAATCGCCTGCGGCAGCGTCACCCAGCCCGGCGTCGCAAGCCCCGCGGAACCCAGCAGCGCCTTCGCCGTCGGCTTGTTCGACGCGAGCATCGCCTGCACCGCCGACGACCCCACGAAAGGCACACCCACGGACTCCAGGAACGACTGCAGCGACCCATCCTCGCCGATCGAACCGTGCACGAGGGGCCACACGACGTCAGGGGAGAAGGACTCGATCGCGCCCGCCAGGGACGCATCCACATCCGAAATGACGACGTCGTAGCCCGCCTGCGTCAGGATGTTCGCGACGCGACGACCCGAACGGACCGACACGTCACGCTCGTGCGTCAGGCCGCCAGAAATGATGAGAACTTTCGTAGCCATAGTGTGTTACTCCTAGGGAACCTTAACGGGCGGACTAGGCCCCGGCCTCGTCGATCGAGGCAGTGCCGAACATGTCGACCATTTCCTTCTCAGCGTTGACGACCGTCGACAGGCGACGCACGCCCTCGCGGATGTCCTCGGGGGTCGGGTAGCAGAAGGACAGGCGCATGTGATTCGACCCCTGGCCGTCGTAGAAGAACGCCGTCCCCGACACGTAGGCGACCTGGGCGCGCACCGCGCGCGGCAGCATCGACTTCGCGTTGAGGCCCTCGGGCAGCGTCACCCACGTGTAGAATCCGCCGTCCGGCACCGTCCACGAGCACGACGGCATGTACTCCTCGAGCGCCGTCAGCATCGCGTGAGCACGCTCCGCGTACATCGAACGGAAGGACTTCACCTGCCCGTACCAGTCGTAGCTGCCCAGGTAGTCGGCGATCGCCATCTGGCCCACCATCGACGGGCACAAGATGGCGGACTCGAGCGCCAGCACCAGCTTCGCGCGGATCGCGTGCGGCGCGTACGCCCAACCGATACGGAAGCCGGGCGCGAACATCTTCGAGAAGGAACCCAGGTAGACGACGCCCTCAGGGCTGTACGAGGCGATGGCCGGCAGGGGGTCATTATGGAAGCCGAGCAGGCCGTAGGGGTTGTCCTCGACGATCAGGACGTGCTCGCGCAGGCAGATCTCCGCGATGATCGGTCGGCGCTCCGCGGAGAGCGTCACGCCCGCGGGGTTGTGGTAGTTCGGGATGATGTAGATGAACTTGATGGTGCGGCCCGAGGCGCGCACGTCGCGGATCGTCTCGACCAAGGCCTCGGGAATGATGCCGTGCTCGTCCATGGGGACGTGCACGACGTCCGCCTGGCGCGCACGGAACACGCCCAGGGCGCCCACGTAGGAGGGGGCCTCGGCGAGGATCACGTCGCCCGGGTTCACGAAGAGCTCGGTGACGAGGTCGAGGGCCTGCTGGCTGCCCGTCGTGACGACCACGTCGTCGGGGTCGGCGCCGATGATGCCGTCGTATGTCATGACCTCGGTGATCCGCTCGCGCAGCACCTCCCAGCCCTGGCCGCTGCCGTACTGCATGGCCTGCGCGCCGTGGTTGCGCACGAGTTTCTCCGCGGACGCGGCGAGCTTGTCGAGGGGCAGGTCCTTGAGGTTCGGCATGCCGCCGGCGAGGGAGACGACCTCGGGGCGCGAGACCACGGAGAAGAGCGCGCGGATTTCCGATTCGCGCAGATTGTGTGCGCGTTCCGCGTAGGCGTCGAACCAGGGGTCGAGGCGGTTTCCTTGCGCGGGCGTGCGCCCGGACGAGGCCGGGGTCGCGCCGTTGGTCGAAGGCTGAGTCAAGGCATGCCATCCTTTGCATGGGGTCACGTTCAACGTATAGGTCAAGTGTGCCACTTTCCGCGGCTCACGGGGTAACGAGGCCGGTGGTTGGGCAGATGTTTCACGTGAAACATTAGGGCTCGATACATGCATAGGGAAGGACGAGCAGACCGTCGTCGCGCTGGTAGGCGAACTCCCCGTGGCCCACGATGAAACCAAGGAAGGAAGGTTCGGAGGTCCTGGCCATAGGGTTACCGGTCATGAGTGCGTGAAACCTGTGAAGGCGTTCCACGGCACGATCAGTAATTCCCATCGATGATAGTTTGACCTCGAACGCACCCCAGCGCCCGTCAGCGAGTTCGATGATGAAGTCGACCTCGAGACCTTTGTCATCACGGTAGTAGGCGATGGAGTGTCCGACACCAGGAAGCGTGTCGGTGAACGTGAGGAGATCACGGCAGACGAGAGTCTCAAACAATCCGCCGAGAGTCTGAGTATCGCGTAGCAACTTGCTGGGGGATAGGCCGAGCATGGCTGCAGGTAGGGAGGGATCGACGAAGTAGCGCTTGGGCTTGATGCGAACACGTTTCTTTGCGCGAGCTGCGGGTTCCCATCCGGGCACATCTTCGAGTAGGTACATTGCGCGGAGGTCGTCGAGGTAGGCCCTAATCGTGTGACGCGATTTCTCTTCACCTTCGCTGCCCATATCCTTTGACAGTGTGCTCACTGTCGGAGCTTGCGCAAGATTCATGCTGAGAGCGCGTAAGAGCGACCGTGTTGTGTCTGGAGATCGGCGCAGCTGAGGCATGTTTACCTCAATGAGGTTGCGCAGGTACTGTGCCGGAGTTTCCAACGCATCTTCGTCATCGAGATCAAGAATCGACGGCCATCCTCCTCGGCAACACCAACGCGCAACGCTTTCGATAGAGCTTTCGCATCGTTGCGAAGTGATCCCCTTGCCGTCAAAAAGACCGCGGAGGCTTACGCCTCCTGGAGTCGCTCCGGCCTCGTATGAGGTCATTGGCCGCATGTGAACGCGAGCAATACGCCCTGCGCCGCTGTGCCTGATTGTCTCAATATCGTGTGGTGCGGAGGACCCCGTGAGGATGAACTGTCCTCGTTCACCCGCGGACGAATCGATACGAGAACGAACCATATCCCAGATCTGAGGCACCTCCTGCCACTCGTCAATGAGGTGTGGGCGCTCGCCAGAGAGTACGAGATCGGGGGAGGACTGGGCGGCTAGAAGCGTTGATGGGTCAGTGAGCAAGTCAGCACTGCCAGCATGCGCAAGTGAGGTCCAGGTCTTTCCGCACCATTTGGGCCCGGCTATTTCAACAGCGCCGAAGGATCGCAGCAGTTGGTCGATACGCCGGTCAATTGCTCGAGGGCGGTAGTTCTCCGGACGTACAGCCTGCATCTGAACCTCCTATGATCAGCGAATATGTAGAGCATTATACATTTTCCACCAATCTTGGTATACATTTTCCACCCAAAAGACTAGGCATTTTCCACCCATGTAACTGTCGCGACCACCGGCACCGCGGCCAGGCCGCGACGGCATGCAAAAAGTCCGCAGCCCATGCGGGTCTGCGGACTTGCGTGGAACTCCGGCGGCGCCGGAATTCGATCAGTGGCGGTCGGCCTTCACGATGTGCTTGGTGTCGGCGAGCTCGTTGAGCTGGTCGATGTGGGCCTGGGCAACCATGACGTCGATGGTGGAGAACATAGCGGGCTCCTCGTGGGATCGTGTATTCAATCGTGTGTTCCTGCTTGGCGAGGCCGGGGATCGCCCGGTGGGTCTCGCGCGAGGAGCGTGCCAACGCGGGTGGCGTCGGCGCGACCCTGCGTGTCAAACAAGAAAAGCGCCGGACGAGCTTGGCAGCTGTGTCAGGCGCTTGATGGTTATAGCTTATCCCTGCCAAAACGCTCAATCAACCGATCGGCCAGTAAGATAGCTCGCATCAAAAACCAGGCAATTGCAAAGCAAAGTGGCTGCCCGCACACGGTTATCGCATGTGTGCGCAGGCCGTCACAATTCGTGTACCCGTCGGCTTCGCCATATGTGGATGATAGGACTTTAGAAACGTTGATAGCAGTTCATGTGAGCCCGTGAAACGCTGGCGTGAGGACGAGTTCCGGGTCCTCGGTGTGGATGCGAGAGTGGTTGAGCCGGGGGAGTAGAAGGCTTCAAGAGCGCAGCGCCAGGCGCGCCTCTGGGTTCCTCTGAAGCTCCCCCAATTTCGCATGCAATTCGGTGGTCAGACAAATCGACAATGGGGAGAAAACCGCAGAATTTCAACGATGTGGATTCAAAGTTTGAAAGAGTGGCGGGGGAATTGCATGCGACATTGAGGTGGGGGAGCGGTGCTCCCCTGAGGCTTCAGGGTGTAGTCACAGCTGTTGGGCGTAGTCACAGCTAGCGGGCGTAGTCAGAGCTGTTGGGTGTAGGGCGCTATCAAAGCGGGCACAATCACTCTATGGTGCGCAATCACAGCTACCTGCCGCGATCACAGCGGGCCGCAATCAGGGGGTTTGGGCGCTAGAACGTTGCGCGGCCAGAGCCACAGCATTAGAATGATAACGATTCTCATTCATAGTCACGTGCGAAGCACCTAGAGGACCCCCTCCATGAACCCCACGACATACCGGAACCCGGGCCGCGCAGCTGCCCGGGCTTTCGCCGCAATGGCCCTCGCGGCCACCTCCTTCCTCGTGCCCGGAGCGGCACACGCCGACGAGGCCACCGCAGGAATTGATGCCGCCGACACGGCCACCAACATGACCACCGAGGCCTCGACCTCCAACGCCGCCGACGCCACAGCAGACGCCGCGACCTCAGGTAGCGACACAACACCCGCAGAAACAACAGGCACCGACACAGCCGACGCGGCCACGGCCTCGTCCGAGGCCGACGCGACCACCTGCGCCGTCATGCGCACCGCCCCCGCCGGCACCACGGCCACCCTCGACCGCGGCCACGCCGACATCTTCGACCTCACCTCCGACGCGTCCGGCGCCCTCACCCTGCGCATCAAGGAAGACGCCACCGGCTCCGGCGTCATGCGCGAACCCGAGCAGACCCTCCTCGCCGTCAACAAGTCAACCCTCACCCAGATCCCCGCCTCCGTCCGCCAGGCGACCGGCGCGCCCGCCGCCGCCTACCTGCTCGGCCAGACCGGCGACAACCAGGCGAGCGTCCTGTGGCCCGGATGGGACACCCTCGGCATCGCGGCAGGCGGATACGACGCCGCGCGCTTCCACATCTCCTACACGGGCCCGGCCGATGGGCGCATCTACGCCTTCACCTCCAGCTTCACCGAGGGCACCAAGGCGGTCACCGCCGACGGCAGCTTCGACCTGGCACCCGGTGGCGACGACATCGACCAGCCCTACGCCGCCCACAAGCACGTCAACTGGCTCTTCACCCGCGCCGGCCGCTACACGCTGACCGTCCAGGCCAGCGCCTGGACTCCCGGGAACGCCGGCGCCGCCAACGCACAGTCCGCCGCCCGCACCTACACGATCGACGTCGCCGACGAGGCCTCGTGCCTCGCCGAGGCCGCACAGGCTCCCTCGCCCGACCAGGCGCAGCCCGCCCCCGGCGTGGGCCCCGGCTCCGTGAACTCCACGAACAATCAGGCCGCGCAGGACCAGGGCGAGGGCGGCGCCACGGGAACGCCCAGCGCCCCCGCCCCCGGCGCGACCGGAACCACCGGAACGACCGGCACGACGACCGGCACGACGACCGGTGCGAACCCCGCCCCGTCCTCGGGCGCGCGCACCACCTCCGGCACGACCGGCGGCGAGCGCTGCGTCGCCACCCGCATCACCCGCGAGGCCACCGAAGCCGAGGCCGCCACCCTGGCCTCGAACAACGCGCCCGCGAACACCGCGCGCACCACGCTGACCGTCAGCGTCGGCGAGGGCGCCTCCGGCAACGCGACCGACGGCCACTTCGACCTGGGCCCCGCCATCGACAACGGCACCCTCGTCGCCCGCGTCAAGGACGACCGCACCCAGCCCGCCCAGTGGGTCGACCCCTCGTCCCTGACCTTCGCCCTCGGTGACGCCGCGCGCATCACCGCGCCCGCCGACCTCAGCTTCGTCGCCACCCCCGGCTCCAGCGTCTGGCTGATCCCCTCCACCCAGATCGCGGGCGTGCCGTGGCTGGGCCTGAACTCCCAGCGCGAAGAGATCGTCACGGGCACCACGGGCCCCGTCCAGTTCACCCTTGACGCCGTCGAAGGCCCCGGACGCGTCGCCGTCTTCAACGCGGGCGCGCTGGGCTCCGGCGTCGGCGAGCACGTCTTCGACGGGCCCGGCACCGGCTACACGCTCGGCGCCAACACGCACGCCCACCAGAACTGGGTGTTCACCGCGCCCGGCACCTACACGCTGACCATCACCATGCGCGTCACCCCCAACGGCGCGGCGCTCGCGGGCAGCGGCTTCGGCTCCGGCGGCGAGCTCACCGCCACGGGCACGACCGGCCCGAGCGGGCGACCCATGGTCTCCCAGGTCGTCGGCCGCACCGCCTCCGGCAAGGACTGCGACCTCTCCCTGGCCACCACCGGCGCCGACACCATCCCCCTGACCGTCGTCTCCCTCACGTGGGCGCTCACGGGCGCGGCCTGCGTGTGGGTGGGCGCGATCGGACGCCGCCGCAACCTGCGCGCGCAGTCGTGACCCCTCATTCACGAGGCCGACTCTCCCTCATCCCCCGCCTCCCCTCTCGTGGGTGGCGGGGGAGTGGGCGTGCGCTCGCCGCCTCGACGTTAGCTTTCACGGCGGCTCTGGCGGGGTGCGCGCCCGCGCCCGCCCCGGCATCCGACGGTGAACTGCGCGTCGTCGCCACGACCGGCATCCTCGCCGACCTCGTGCGCAACGTCGCCGGAGACCGCGCACACGTCACGCAGATGGTGCCGAACGGCGCGGACCCGCACTCGTGGGAACCCTCCCTGCGCACAGTGCGCGACGTGGCCTACGCGGACGTCGCCTTCTCCAACTACCTCATGCTCGAGGAGCACGCCCTCATCCGCGCGCTCGACTCCAACCTGCCCGCCGGCTCGCGCTCCGTCTCCGTCGCCGAGGAGGCAGCCAAGAACGGCGCCACCATCCTCCCCCTCGTCGAAGACCGGGCGCTCGACACCCCGTGGCTCGGCATGCGCGTGTGGGGCGACGGCGCCGACATGGGGGCCACCCGCGCCTCGCAGATCGACCTGACGACCACCGGCGTCGACGGGCCCGGCCAGGCCGCCGCCTACCTCACCACGTCGTTCGGGCAGCCCGAGATCGCCTTCGCCTCCTCCGACGGCTTCAACGCGGCAGGCGGATACGACACCGACACCGCGCAGCTGCCCGCCGACGCACACCAGCACATGAGCTGGGCGTTCACCGCCCCCGGCGTGTACCGCGTCCACTTCCGCGCCAACCTGCGCACCACGCCCGGCGCCACGCCGGTGGGCGTCGGGGAAGGCACCGCCGTCTTCGCCGTCGGCACCCCGCCCGAGGACGTCGCCGCCGCCGAAGGCCGCCGCGTCCTCTCCGCCGGCCACGCCGACATCACCGTCAACCTCACCACCAAGCGCGTCGAACTCGCCTCCGACGCCGGCGCACTCGGCGGGGACGAGGCCTCGACCCCCTGCGTGGGCGCATCCAGCGCCGCGGCGGCCGTCGCCTCCACCATGGAATGCACCGACCTCGACCACGTCGTCATCGAAGTGCCCACCCGCGCCCTCACGACCATCCCCGGGGAGGCCTCGTTCCGCTTCATCGGCGAGCCCGGCGCCAGCGTCTACATGCTGCCCCAAGCCGTCCTCGGCAAGCACGTCCACGGCGACATCGACCCCCACCTGTGGCACGACGTCCACAACGCCCAGGCCTACGTGCGCGTCATCCGCGACACGCTGATCTCCGTCGACCCGGGCGGCGAGGCCACCTACCGGGCCAACGCCGCCGCCTACCTGACGCGCCTCGACGAACTCGACGCCACCGTCACCTCAACCATCGCGTCCATCCCCTCCGAGCGGCGCAAACTCGTCACCACCAACGACGCCTACGCGTACCTGGCGAACGCCTACGGGCTCACCGTCGCCGGCTTCGTGGCGCCCAACCCCAGCGTCGAACCCTCCATCGCCGACCGCATCAAACTCCAAGCCACCCTCTCCGACTCCTCAATCCCCGCGGTGTTCCTCGAACCCAACCTGGCGCGCACCCGCTCCACCCTGCGCACCGCCGCCACCGACGCGGGCGTGGACATCTGCCCCCTGTACGGCGACACCCTCGACGACCAAGCACCCACCTACATCGACATGATGCAACACAACGCCCGCTCACTGGCACGCTGCCTGGGCGGCAAGGAGATGCCATGAAATCCTTCTCTTCTCAGTCTGATGCCGGCCGTCGGCTCTACGCCCCGGGACTACCGCTTCCGGTCGGCGCGGGGCCTGCCCGCCCGCTCGCCGCCACGCCGCGAGCATCGCTCGGCGTGTCGTCTCGAAGCCCGGCCAGGCCCTGCAGGCCCCGCGCCGACCTCATGTGGCGAACCATCATGCCGCCCCCGGGACCGAGCGGGCGGGCATCACAGCTCGAAGCCCGGCCAGGCCCCGCCGCCGGGGCTAGCCGGTGGCCTTCCAGCGCCTCGTCGCGCTCCGCGCGTCTCGGCATGTCGGTGCTTGCTGTCATCGTGTCGGCTTTCCTCGTCATCGCGGGCGCCCCCTCTTCTGTTGCTGACCCGAGTCCCGACCCCGACCTCGCGCAAAGCGTTGCCGCTCACGAGGAGTGGTCGAATGAGGCCAGCGAGATCAGCGTTGGGCACGTCGACCTCGGCCCCCGACTGATCGACGGACAGTGGAGGGCAGGCCTGCGCCACGACGCCGAAACCGGCGCCGTGTGGCGCGACCCCAACCAGACCGTCCTGCGGGTCAATGATGCGGCCATCATGACGGCGCCCGACTCCGCCGACTACCCCTTCCTGGCCGACGTTGCCGGGAAGCCCGTGTACGTCGTTCCCCAGACGCAGAACCCGGGTGTCGTGTGGCTCGGCTGGAACACGCAGGACCCCGCCGTCACGGCCACCATCGACCGCGGCCTCACCATGCGCGTCGGCCCCGTGTCCGGCCCCGGCCGTGCGTGGTTGTTCCTCCAGTCCGGCACCTTCGGCAAGCCCCTCCTGCTCGCCGACTCCGGCGCGGCGCCCGGCGATGTGTGGATCGACTCCGGCACGCACGTGCACGCCAACTGGGCGTTCTCCGCCCCCGGCACCTACACGGCGACCGTGACCTTCCTGGGCACGACCACC
>CATWCG010000043.1:0-9689 GCA_958349165.1 uncultured Actinomyces sp.
TTCTTCGGGCGTGAAGCCGTCGTCCGCGAGGAGCGTGAGCGTTCCCTGAAGGACCGGCAGGGGCTCCCAGCCGTTGGCGCCTTTGACGATCACCTCGCGCGGGATCCCGCGCTCTCCGCGCGCCGTGCGCGCCTCGATCAGGACGCGATCGCGGATCAGCTGCTTGAGGCGGCGTTCTTCAATGCCGAGCAGACGGCACACGTCCTCGATGGACAACAGGGTGATGTCAGCTTGTGTCATGAGCGCAACACTACCCCATGACAGCGCCGCACCGACGCCCGCACCTCCAATGATTTGACGAAAACTCCCATAGAATCGACCAGGTGAGTGACGAGAGAACATTCGACCAAACCGATCCGTTGATCGGCCTGCTGGTCGACGAACGATACCGGGTCACCCGCAGGCTGGCCCGCGGCGGCATGGCTACCGTGTACGTCGCCCAAGATGAGCGACTCGACCGGCCCGTCGCCCTCAAAGTGATGCACCCGCACCTGGCAGACTCTGACGCATTCGTCGAGCGTTTCCGCCGCGAGGCGCGCTCGGCCGCGCGCATCGTGCACCCCGGCGTCGTTTCTGTCTTCGACCAGGGAGTCGTGACGGGCCAGGGATTCCTCGTCATGGAACTCATCGACGGCACGAACCTGCGACAGCTCCTGCGCGCGCAGGGCGCCTTCACGATCCCCCAGGCGCTGCGCTATACGACCGACACGCTCGAGGCGCTGCGTGCCGCCCACCGCGTCGGCGTCATCCACCGCGACATCAAACCCGAGAACATCCTCGTCCCCAGCGACGGCCCCGCCAAGGTCACCGACTTCGGCCTGGCCCGAGCGGCCTCCGAGGTGTCGATGTCCTCGACCGGCAACATGCTCGGCACCGTCGCGTACATCGCGCCCGAGATCGCCACGACCGCCGAGGCCGACGCGCGCTCCGACATCTACTCCGTGGGCATCATGCTCTACGAGATGCTCACCGGCGCCGTGCCGTGGGCCGGCGAGTCTCCCCTGCAGATCGCCTCGCACCACGTCTCCGACGACGTGCCCAGCCCGTCCGCCGCGCAGCCCTGGATCCCCCGCGAGATCGACGACCTCGTCGCCGCGCTCACGGCGCGCGAGCCTGCCAACCGTCCCGCCGACGCCTCCGATGCGATCGACCTCGTCGCGCGTGCGGCGGCTGCCATTCCCTCTAACCTGGCGAACCGCCGCGCGGAGGTCGCTCCCGGGGAACGCCACCGCGCCTCCGAGACGAGCGCCCTGAACACGGAGATCATGTCCGCCCAGTTCACGAGGCCCCTGCCCGCGCCCGCTTCCAGCAGCGTCGCGCTCGTGCACACCTCCGGTGCGACGCAGGCCGCGCAGGCGGCCTTGCCCCCGAAGAAGTCCGCGCGCGCCGCCGCGTGGATCGCGCTCGTCGTGCTTCTCCTCGTCGTCGCGGGTCTCGGCGGGCGCTGGTGGTGGACCGAGTACGGTCCCGGCTCCTACCTGACGATGCCCGAGACGACGGGGCGCACGCTGACCGACGTGCAGGCCGACCTCGACGCGCTCGGCCTGCGCACACAGGTCGAGGAGGAGTTCTCCGACGACATCGACACCGGCTCGGTCACGCGCTCCGACCCGGAGGGCGGCTCCTCCGTCCACAAGCGCGCAGAGGTCCAGCTCTACGTCTCCAAGGGCGTGGACATGAAAACCGTGCCCGAGGTGACGGGCAAGAGCCAGGACGAGGCCCAGCGCTCCCTCACCGATGCTGGCCTGGCCGTCGGAGCCGTCACCGACGCCTACTCCGAGGACGTCCCCCAGGGCCAGGTCATCTCGCAGTCGGTCGCCGCAGGCACATCGCTCGCGCACGACTCGGCCGTCGACATCGTCCTGTCCAAGGGCCGCGAGCCCCTGACCGTGCCCACCCTGAGCGGCCTGAGCGCGAGCGCGGCGAAGAGCGCCATCGAGGACCTCGGCCTCGTCGCCGCGCCCACCGAGGCCTACTCCGACACGGTCGCCGAGGGGCAGGTCATCTCCCAGCAGACCCGCGAGGGCTCCACCCTCCACCGCGGAGACTCGGTCGCCTACACGGTGTCTAAGGGCCCTGAAAAGGTTGCGATCCCCGACGTCGTCGGGCTCCAGCGCGAGGAGGCGCGCTCACTCCTGGAGGGTGCCGGATTCACCGTCAGGGAGGAAGCCATCCTCGGCGGATTCTTCGGAACGGTCCGCTCCTCCGACCCGGCAGCGGGCACCATGACCAAGAAGGGCTCGACCGTGACCATCACGATTGTCTGAGGACCCGCGCCCTGGCACGCACGCATAAGGAACTCCGGCCTCGTCCATCACAGACGAGGCCGGAGTTCCTTCATGTCAGCAGCAGCGACGTCAACCCTCGTGGGAGGGCCCATTCGCCAGATACTGGGCGACCTGGAAGGCCATCTCCAGGCTCTGCTGGTGATTCAGGCGCGGATCGACGAGGGTCTCGTAGCGGTCGCGCAGCGACTGTTCATCGATGCGTTCGGACCCGCCGATCACCTCGGTCACGTCGTCGCCCGTCAGCTCCACGTGCAGGCCGCCGGGAACCGTGCCCGCGGCCTCGTGAGCCTCGAAGAAACCGCGCACCTCGTCCATGACCGTCTCAAAGCGGCGCGTCTTGTACCCCGTGGAGGAGGTGATCGTATTGCCGTGCATCGGGTCCGTCATCCACGTGATCGGGCGGCCATCCTCGCGCGCGGCCTCAAGCAGCGGGGGCAGCGCCTCGCGGATGCGTCCCGCGCCCATGCGCGTAATGAACGACAGGCGCCCATCCTCACCATCCGGGTTCAGCCGGTCGATGAGCGAGAGCATCTGGTCGCGCGTCGTGGACGGTCCCAGCTTGACCCCAATCGGGTTACGCACGCGCGAGAGCAGCTCGATGTGAGCGCCCTCCTCCTCACGCGTGCGCTCCCCCGCCCACAGGAAGTGAGCGGACGTGTTGTAGGGCTCGCCCGTGCGCGAATCGATGCGCGTCATCGCGGACTCATACTCGAGGAGCAGGGCCTCGTGCGACGAATACAGGTCCACGTCGCGCAGCGTCTCGAAGTCGACGCCGGCGGCACCCATGAACTTGATCGCGCGGTGGATGTCTTCGGCCAGCGACTCGTAGCGCGCGTAGGCCGGGTTCGACATGAAACCCTGGTTCCAGCGGTGCACCTGACGCAGATCCGCGTAACCGCCCTTCGTGAAGGCACGGATCAGGTTCAGCGTCGAGGCCGCATGGTTGTACAGGGCCAGGAGTCGCTGCGGGTCGGGCTCACGCGACTCGGGCGTGAACTCGAAGGAGTTGACGGCGTCACCGCGATAGCTCGGCAGCGTCACGCCGTCGCGCGTCTCCACGTCGGAGGAACGAGGCTTGGCATACTGTCCGGCGATGCGCCCGACCTTAATGACCGGCAACGATGCGCCGTAGGTGAGTACGACGGCCATCTGCAGGAGCGTCTGGATCTTCAAACGCACGTGGTCGGCCGTCGCCTCCGCGAACGTCTCCGCGCAGTCGCCTCCCATGAGAACGAAGGCCTCGCCGCGCGACGCCGCACCCATCCACGTGCGCAGGTCATCGACCTCGCCCGCGAACACGAGAGGCGGCTGACGGCGCAGCTGAGCCGTCACCTCGGCTACGGACTCGGCATCCGCATACGAGGGTTGTTGGGCAGCGTCAAGGCCGCGCCACGTGTCCCAGGGAGCGCGCTCCCCGGACTCGGGCGACCACAGACGCTCGGGGACGCGGCGGGAGCGAGGCTTGCGCACGGGCTCGCCGCCGCGTCCGGGAGTGATCGAAGGAATCACGCGAAGCGACTCACTCGCCAGCCGGCTCGACGCTCTGGCCGATCTCGGCCATCATCTCGAGGAACCACGGAGCCGAGATGTCGAAGGGCTTACCGCCCGCGATGCGCGGGAACGCGATGGCCTTCAGACGATCGTTGTCCTCTTCGTCGTGCCCGATGACACCGGACTCGCCCTTGAACGCACACTCGACGGCCAGGTCGGTCATCGACTTGATGAGGCGCAGGTCGTCGGCGTTCGCGCGCGAGGAACGCGAGAAGTAGCCGGACTTCTGAACCATGACCTTCTCGGCGTCGATCTTCTCGGCGAACTGCTTGGCGAACCACTGGCCGGGGTTGATCGTGTCGAGCTTGACGTGACCGAAGGGGTCGCGCTGGACCTCGCCACCGGCAGCCTCGATCTCCGCGATGATCTCGGGGACGCCAGCGCCCTCGGACAGGAAGATGTTGACGTTGCCCTGCTCGTCCATGATCGCCTTGAGACGCTTGGCCTCGGCGTCCAGATCAATCTTCATCTCGGGCACGAAGATGGCGTGGATGTCCCAACGTTCCTTCGACAGGCCGATCGAGGGCACCCACTCCTGGGTCTTGAGCCACTCGTGGTAGCGCAGCGAGCCCGCAGCGGTCAGCCAACCGCAGTGGCGGCCCATGATCTCGTGGATGATGAGCATACGGGGGTTGGAGCGATGCTCGCCGATGACGTTCTGGGAGTATTCCGAGACCTCTTCGGCGGCGGTCCAGGCGCCCAGGGACTGGCGGATCGGCACAACGTCGTTGTCGATCGTCTTGGGCAGGCCCACGACGGTGAGGTGGTAGTCGTGCTCCTCCAGGTAGGCGGCCAGGTCGGCGGCCGTCGTGTTGGTGTCATCGCCACCGATCGTGTGCAGAACATCGACGCCGTCGGCGCGCAGCTGCTCGGCGGCCTTCTGCAGCGGATCCTCATCCTCGGACACGAGGCCGCGCTCGACGAGGTTCTTCTTGTTCGTCAGCTTGACGCGGGAGTTACCGATCGGGGAGCCACCGAAGCGGTGCAGGACGGCAGCGTGCTTGCGAGCTTCCTCGTCGACCAGCACGTAGTTGCCGGTGAGCAGGCCGTGGTAGCCGTTCTGGTAGGCGATGATCTCAACGGTGGGATCAATTTCGTTGTAGCGCTCGATGAGTCCACCGACGGCGGAGGACAGGCACGGGGCGAAGCCACCTGCGGTCAGCAGGGCAACACGACGGACCGACATGAATGTCACCTTTCTCAGGTTGGTTGGGTACGGCCCCGCGCGTGCATGCGCGGCCCGCGTCACCCCGGCTGCCCGATGGGGCTGCCTAGTGCACGGGCGCGCGCGTGTGCAGGGCACAGTTCATTCTACCCGGCCCACATCGCCTTTCGCCAAGGACGCCCGTCCCGCAATACTCTTGCGCCTGCCCCAACCACGAGTTCGCGGCCAGCCGCCGTTACTCCTTGTCCGAGGCCTCCTGATCCTCGGCGCTCTCCTCCTCGGGAGCGGTCGGCACGGGGACGTCGGGGGCGGTGCGGCCGCCCGGCGCGGGGCGGCCGTTGGAGGGAACCGGGCCCTCGAAGGCACCCTCGGCTGCCAGCTGCGCCTTGACGTCGGCGGCGTACAGGTCGACGTACTCCTGGCCGGACAGGAGCATCAGGTTGTACATGATCTCGTCGGTGATCGCGCGCAGCACGTAGCGGTCCTTGTGCAGGCCCTTGTAGCGCGAGAAGTCGAGGGGCTCGCCAATCACCATGCCGATGTTGGTACGCGAGGGAATCTTCTGGCCGATCGGCTGCGCGGCGTGCGTGCCGATCATGGCGACGGGGATGACGGGGGCGCCGGACAGGAGCGCGAGGCGGGCCACGCCGGTCTTGCCGCGGTAGAGGCGCCCGTCGGGGCTGCGGGTTCCCTCGGGATAGATGCCGAAGAGTTCGCCGTCACGCAGGCGCTTGAGGCCGGCGTTGAGCGCCCCCTCGGAGGCTCGCCCGCCCGTGCGATCGACGGGGATCGTGCCCACGGCGCGCATGAACTCCTTGGTCATCCAGCCCTTGAAACCGGTTCCCGTGAAGTAGTCGGCCTTGCCCATGAAGACGACCTCGCGGTCGAGCATCATCGGGAGGAAGACGGAGTCCCACACGGCGTTGTGGTTGGATGCCAGGATGGCGGGCCCCTCGGCGGGGATGTTTTCCTTGCCGCGAATCCACGGGTGATACGCAGCCTTGAGAATCGGGCTGCCGGTCGCCTTGAGTGCCTGATAGAACGCCACTGTGACTCCTCGATTGTCAGCGGGCGCGCGGGCGCGCGTTCGAATTAGTATCAACTCTATGACGAATCAGACTCCCGTGCGCAATTGTGGGGAAACCATCGCGCCCCAAGAGTCTGACAAACGCTATGCTCGTGCGCTTGTTTCTGACGCCCTGTCTCAACGTGCGAGATCGGAGATTCAGCTGAGCCTCGACGCGGTGGGCACCCCGGCCTCGCGCGGGCACTGGGTGGTCGTCGACCTGGAGACGACGGGGCTCGGCGCGGGAGCCGAGATCACGGAGATCGGCGCGGTTCGGGTACGCGACGGGCGCATCACGGACGAGTTTTCCTCCCTCGCGCGCCCCTCGCGCCCCATCCCCCCATTCATCACCTCGCTGACGGGCATCACGCCCGCGATGGTCGCTGACGCGGACCCGATAGCCTCCGTCCTCGATCGTTTCATGGAGTGGTCGGAACTCGACGGGGAGAGCGCCCCCGTCCTCGTCGCGCACAACGCCTCCTTCGACGTGGGCTTCCTGCGGCGGGCGGCGCGAGCGGCCGGGCGCCCCTGGCCGAAGCCACGCGTCGCCGATACGCTGGCTCTGGCCCGCCTGGCGCTGCCGCGCCCGCTCGTGCGTAACCACAAGCTCGCAACGATCGCCTCGTATTTCGGGACCGCAACCACGCCGGAGCACCGAGCCCTCGGGGACGCGCGCGCCACGGCCGAGGTGCTCCTCGGGTTCATCGACCTGCTCGCCTCGGCGGGAGCGACGGACGTGGAGGATCTGGTGGCGCTCAGCGAGGCCGCTCCCTCGCGGCGCCCCAGCACGCCTCCCTTCGTCGCGGAGCTGCCCACCAGCCCCGGCGTCTACCACTTCGTCGACACGTCGGGCGATACGCTCTACGTCGGGTCGGCCTCGTCCCTGCGCTCGCGCGTGGGCAGCTACTACACGCGCGCGGAGAAGCGCCCGAAGGTCCAGCGCATGGTGTCCCTGGCCTGCGGGGTCCGTACCTTCCCCACCTCCTCGGTCCTGGAGGCGCGCATCCGGGAACTGCGCGACATCGCGACGCTCGCTCCCCCCTACAACTCCGCGTCGCGTCGCCAGGCCAGCCAGCACTGGGTGGTGCGCGACGGGCACCGCGCGCTCGTCACCCGGGCCGTGTCCCTGGAGGACCTGCCCCGCGCCCTCGGCCCCTTCGGCACGCGCGCGCACGCCACGCGGGCGGCCGACGCGATCAGGCGGGCGCTTGACGAGGCGGGGGCGAGCGACGTCGCCGCCTTCATCGACGAGGCCGTGGCCGCCACCTCCCTAATTGTTCCCACCGCCCTTACCGAGGCGATGACGCGCCTGGCCGCCCGGGGTCTCTTCGAGCCGGCGGCTCGCGCGCGCGACGACCTGAGCGCCTACATGGCGGGCGTGGAACGCTCCACGATGCGCCCCATTTTGGCGGCGCCCCGCATCGTGTGGGGGACGCGCCGGGACGCGGGGCAAGCGGGATGGATCGTGCACGTCGCCTCTTACGGGCGCCACGTCAGTTCCGTCGTCGTACCCCCGCAGGCAGATCCGACTCCCTGGATTGAGCTGGCGACCTCCACGCCGCCGGTAGAGACGGACGGGCTCGCCGCCAAGGCGGCGTCGTGGTCCGAAAGCTCGCTCATCAGCGCCCAGCTGTGCGAGGCGGGGACGCGCCTGATCGAGTGGAACTCTCCCCTGCCGTGGGCCCAACCGATGGTGAGCCCGCTACGAGACGGGCGGCTGCGAGAGCTCCTGGCTCAGGCAACCGCCCATCCCGGTGAGCGGGCGCAGCGCTAGGCAGCGCCCGCAGGGCCCTCTAGCTGTTGGAGGCGTGCACCCACCGCTCGACGAGGCGCGCTCCCGCGCCATCGGCAAGGGCACCGAGCGCGCGCTCGACAGCGGAGCGCATGCGGGGCGCGAAGTCCTGTGCGGACACGGGCTGATCCAGGCCCTCCCATGCCACAATACCGGCACCCACGTTCAGGGCGACCGCGTCGCGCACGGCTAAGGCTCCCCCACCCGAGAGGACATCGCGGGCCACCGCGGCGTTGTACGACGCCTCGCCGCCGGCCAGGTCGTCAATCGAGCTGGCGGCCATGCCGAGCTCGTCGCGCGCGTCGAAATCGGTGGGCGTCACCTGGCCGCCCGACACGATCCAGACCTGGTTCGTGTCCGCGCTCGTCAGCTCGTCGAGTCCGGTGGTGGCCCCTCTAAAAACGAGGGCGGAGCACCCGCGGGAGGCGTACACGCCGGCCATGAGGCGCGCGTTGTCTTCATTGGCCGATCCGACCGCGCAGGCCCGGACCTTGGCGGGGTTCGTCAGCGGGCCGAGAACGTTGAAGGCCGTCGGGAAGCCGAGGGCGCGGCGCACGGGCGCGGCGAAACGCATCGAGGGATGCATCTTGTTGGCGAAGAGGAAAGCGATGCCCACCTCATCGAAGACGCGGCGTAGGGCATCCGCGTCGAGATCAAGGTTGACACCGAGCGCTTCAATAACGTCCGCGGAACCCGACTTCGAGGTCGACGCACGGTTACCGTGCTTGACGAGCGGAATGCCCATCGCGGCCAGCACGATCGCGGACATGGTCGAAACGTTGACGGTCTTGTAGCCGTCGCCGCCGGTGCCCACGATGTCGAGAGCGCGGCTGGGCAGGTCGACGGGGGTGGCGTGGTCCGCCATGCCGTCCGCCAGGCCGTGAATCTCCGCGACGGTGGCCCCCTTGATCGCCATGGCGGTCAGGAAGGAGGCGAGGCGAGCTTCGCCGAGCTCGCCGCTCATCACCTGATCCATCAGCCAGTAGGACTGGTCGTAGTCCAGGGCGTCACCGGCGTTGAGCGCGGCGATGATCGGCGCCCATTCGCGCTGGCTCATCAGCGTGCCTCTCGCAGGACGTCGGCGACGGTCTCCTGCAGGATGATCGGATCGATCGGATCCGAGACAGTGGCGGCGGCACCGGCCCAGGTGGCGAGCCACTCGTCCTGGGGGCGCGCCGTTAGGAAAATGATCGGCGGGACGTCCTCTCGCGTCTCCAGAAGATCCTGAGCGACCGACATGCCGCCCTCCTTCTTCGTTTCGGCGTCGAGGATGAGGACCGCGAAATCCTGCTGGTCGAAGGCGTCGCGCACACCGAAACCGGTGGCGGCCTCCACCCACTCGATACGGGGCGTGTCCTTGGAGGCACGCAGGCCCACGCCGTTGACGACGGCGGCACGCTTATCCAAGTCGTCGCTGAAAACCAGGATCGACACGGTTTCGTCGCTCATGAAAGCTCTCCTTGAGTATGTGGCGTCATCGACGCGTTCGCCTCATTCTAACGGGTTGCGGGCGGCTCCCCCACTGGGAGCCGCCCGCAAGCGTCGAACACTCGCGCCCGGATTACTCCATCGTGGACGTGCCGACGATGTCGACAACGAGGATGTTGACCTGCTGCGCGGCGCCGGACTGGCCGGACTGGGCGGAACCGTCAGACACAGGAATCACGACGAGGACGCGCGAGCCGACAGTGTAACCGGCCAGACCGGCGGTCGTCACGGCCTCCTTGACGGGTGCTTGACTCCAGCTGGACTGGGTCTGGCCGTTCGCACCAAAAGCGCCAACGACGTACTTGTAGAGGAAGTTCTGTCCCTCAGTCAGCGTCTCGC
>CATWCG010000044.1:0-9644 GCA_958349165.1 uncultured Actinomyces sp.
TTCTCTCCCTCCTTCACAAACTGAAAATAGGTGAGGGCGCGGGTCATGCGCGTCTTGAATCGCAGCGTCGGGGCCGCCATGGCGATGAAGCCGCCGATGGTGGTCGAGGCCAGGAAACCCCACATGGTGCCCACGATCGCGCGCACGCTCAACGTCTTGCGCGCGTTATACGCGTAGACGGCGAAGATGCCGGGCGCCAGCTCAAGGAGGAAGCGGTAGAACGCTCCGATGACGCGCCCTCCCGAGTCGAGCATCGTCATGGAGGCCAGCACCCACGCCAAGAAGAACGTCCAGATGATCGTCCCGGGCGGGAAGCGTAGGCCGTGGCGGCCGATCATGAACACGACCATGATGATGGCGAAAAGCGGCCACATGAGGTCGCCGGAGCCGAGCACCCACCACAGGAAGTACGCCGCATAGGCCACGACGAAGGGCCACGCCGGCAGTTCCTGCGCGTCCTCCCGCAGCGGCCCGATACGGGCGGCGGCGGGCTTCGTCCAGATTCCTCGGCGCGGACTCACGCGTCCGGGCTCCCTTCGGGGGCACTGCGCTCACCGGACGAGGCCGGGGCATCGTCTCCGTCGCTCGCGCCGGTGGGCGTTCCCTGGGCGGGATCGGCGGTGCGCGCGTCGCGGCTGGGCGCAACCAGCTTGTTGCGCCTGCGCGAGGACAGGTACAGGAAGGGGCCCTCCAGGAAGCCCTTGATCTCGGACTTGGTGAGGGAGCCGGGCACGTCGTCGTCGGTGCCCGCAACGCGAGCGCCGCCGGGCTTGATACGGTTCAAGATGCCGGGGATTCGGCCGATGAGGGTGCCGAGGACGGAGGGCTTGTCGATGATCGCCTTCGTGAGCAGGGCGGCCATGCCGGAACCGTTGCCGCGGATCTGCTTGTCCAAGCCGGCCTCGTCGACGCGGTGGCGGTGGTGCACGAGCGCGTCGGGCGTGTGGACGATGACGTCCCCCGTGGCCAGGATGCGCGCGAACATGTCGAGATCTTCGCCGCCGCGCGTGGAGGTTCCGGCGCCGAGAGCCGGGTCGAAGGGGCCGACCTCCATGAGGACGTCGCGGCGTATTGCCATGCACACGCCGGCGCCCACGCGGGCGGTCGTGATCGGGAACAGGGGGCCGCCGTCGCCCTTTTCTCCCAGGGCCTCCAGGCCGCTGGGCACGTCACCGACGCACCAGACGCGCGGACTCATGTCCTTGGGGAAGCCGCCGCGCGACTCGAACCAGCGCTGCGCCTTGTAGCGTTGCTCCAGGGGCAGGGCGATGCCCGTCGTCGCGGCCACGTAGGGCGAGGCCGTGAAGGGATCGATCATGGCGGTCAGCCAGTGGGGATCGACGATGGCGTCGTCGTCCGTGAAGACGATGACTTCGCCGCGCGCCGCCAGGACGCCGCGGTTGCGGGCGCGCGACAGGCCGGGGCGAGACGCGGAGACAATGCTCATGCGCGTGTCGGTGATGCCGGCGAGCTTCTCGCGGGTCTGCCCGGTGTGCGGCGCGTTGTCTACGACGACGAGCGAGAAACGCTGGTGGTCCTGGGCCAGGATGGCGCGCACCGCGTCCTGAAGCATGTCGCAGGAGCCGACCGTGCACATGATGACGGTGGCGTCGATGTCCGCCCCCGCGCCTTCTTCCCAGCCGCGGGCGCAGGCGGCCTCGACCTCGAGCACGCGCGGATCGTTCTCCGGGTGATCCGTGCCTTCAATCTCGACGAACGCGGAGTTTCGGCCGTTGTCGCGCACGAGAACGAGCGCGCGCGGGGACTTCGGGTCCCCCGAGACGAGCTGGCTGACGCGAGCGGTGCGGTCCACGTGCCAGATCGAGGCGGCCTTGTCGTCGAGAGTGGTGATCTCCTCGGCGCTCACTTCTTACCCTTCGTGTCGGTCGAATTCTTCTTCGTCGAGCCCTTCTTCGTCGAGCCCTTCTTGTCGGCGGTGTCCTCGGTGGCCTTGTCGGGCATCGACTCCTTCGCGGGGGCAGCTTCCGTCGCCTCCTCCGAGGCCGGCTCCACGACCGGCTCCACGGCCTCGTCCTCGGGTTCGATGACCTCGAGGGCGGGCGCGGCGACGGCCTCGGCGCTGCCGGAGACCTGCCCACCCAGGTAGATCATGCCGTTGACCTCGCGGTTGATGAGCGCGAGCTCGTCGAGGAGGGCATGCAGCTTCGACAGGTCGTGGCCCTTACGCACGGCGATGAGGACGTGGCGAGAGGGGCGAACCTCGTCGAGGAGGGAGGCGAGAGGCTGGTGAATATCGATGAGGCGCGGCGCCGGCACGCGGGTTTCAGCCAGGGAGCGCGACAGGACGCGGTGCAGCTGACGGGCCTCGGGGTCCGACGCGTCGACGATCAGGTCGACCCAGTGGTCGCGGTCGATCGCCATCGCGAGCATGCGCGTGGGGGCCAGCCACGGCTCGGGCACGTTCTCTTCCGCGCTCCACACGGGCAGGGCCGTCAGGTCCGCCAACTGCGTGGGAGAGGCCAGCGAGCGGGCGCGCATCTCGCGCAGGAGCACCAGCACGAGGCCGGCGAAGACGCCGACGACGGTGAAAATCAGGATGAGGCGAGCCTTGGAGGGCTCCACCGTGTCGCTCGAGGCGTCAGCGCTCGTAATCACGAGGCCGGCGCTGGCGTGGTACGGCTCCAGCTGGGCGACCTGCTCCTTGAGCTTGTTGATCTCTTTCGTCACCTCGTCGGCGCGCGGGTCCTCCGTCACCTTGCCGTCCTCGTCGACGGTGGGCTGCAGGGTCCCCAGCTCGGCCTCCAGGGCGGCGATGTCCTCGTTCGCGGCGGCGGCCATCTCGTCGGCGCGCTGCTCCACGAGGGCTGTGCGCTGCTGCAGGTAGAACTCAGCGATCGCGTCCGCGGCCGCGACGGCCTCGGCGCGGGTCGGCGCCGAATACTCGATCTTCACGATCGTGCCATTCGTGTCGCCCGACACGTCCATGTTGGAGCGCAGCTCGGAAGCGGTCACGCCGCCGCCGAGCTTCTCAGCCGCCGCATCCAGGACCGTCGCGGACTTCGCGATGCCCTGCTCGGTGACCATGTCCGTCGTATTCGACAGGGAGGCGCGCACGGCGGGAGCAGGAGTGATGTTCGGAGACGTGACGGTCATCGACACCGTCGCCGTGTGCGTTGAGGGAACGCCGAAGGCAGCGACGACGCCGAGAACCAAACCAGCCGCGGTCCCCGCAGCAATCGACCTCCAGCGGCGCGCCAGGGCGTGACGCAGGATCTGCTGGCCGCCCGTGGGCGGAGGGGTAAGGATCATGACTGTTCTCCTTGGATGGTCGAGCGCACCCACGCGGCGCGCGCATTCAGCCGACGCTCGAGGGCGCGGCGGGGCTTGGCGGGTCGAGACGCGACCCCCTGAGTGTAGACCTGCACGAAGCGGTCGAGCTCGCGCTCGGCCTCCTCGCGAGGAAGCGAAACGAGGGACACCAGGCGCGGCAGCGCCTCTCCCGTCAGCGACGTCGACAGGTCGGCGAAGGCCTGGGCCTGCTCCGGGCTCTTCCACGAATCCGAGCGCCACGCCTTGTTGCCCGTGACCTGGCCCGGGTGGATGCGATACAGGAGGCCCCACGCCGCCAGGCGGCGGATGCGCCCACCGGCGGCGGCGACGCGCAACCACAGGTCGTAATCCTCGGCAGGCACCGACCGGTAGCCGCCGACGCGGTCGATGATCTCGCGCGTCGCCAGCATGGTGGGGTGACACACGGGGTTGGTGAGTAGCAGGTGCCAGCCCATATCCTCGGGCGTGATCTCGTAGGGCACCCGCGGCACCGGGCGAGACCCGTGCAGCTCAATCATCTGCGTGAACACCATGTCGTCGCCGCGCTCAATCGCGCGCAACGTGCGCCTGAAGCGGCCCTTCAGGGAGACGTCGTCGGCGTCCATGCGGCCCACCAGGCGCGAATCCGTGCGCTCCATCAGCTGCGTCAAGACGCGCGAGACGCCGCCCTCACCCGGGGTGATGTCCTCAATGCGCAGGCGAGGATCGACCACGCCGCCTCGCGACGCACCACGGATCGCCTCGCCCACCGTCGAATCGGAGGAGGAGTCGTTGCCGACGACCAGCTCGGAGTCGCGGGGCATGGCGGCCAGCGTCGAGGCCACGGCGCGCCGGATCGTGCCCGCCGCGTTGCGCGCGGGCAGGATGACGGACAACTCAGGCACGGGACTCCCCCTGCTTCGCGGCGGCGTCGAGGGCCCTCAGGTCACGGAAGCGGCGGCGCAGCGAGATCGACGAGTGCGCAACAGCGACCACGGCAAGGAACGTGTACAGCACCATGAAAGGAACGCCGAAGCCCCACAGGACGAAGGACCAGCACAGGACGCCCGGGTCGGTCGGCAGCAGCACGAAGGAACGCAGGTTACCGCCGCGCGTCTGCTTGCGGCCAGCCGCGCGCACGAACTGCTCGGCCAGGATCTGGCTCATGAACTGGCCCGACGTCACCCAGCCGTAGACGAGGGCCACGATCGCGAGCCACCAGGACTCGGGACGGTACACCATGACGGCGACCGCCGTGCAGAAGTGAATCGCGGGCGAGCGGAACGCGTCAGCGACGTGGTCCACCCACTCCCCCGTCTTCGACGACGCGCCGGTCACACGCGACACCTGGCCGTCCGCCGAGTCAAACATGAAGCCGACCGCCAGAGCCGTGCCCACGATCAGGCCGCTCCACCACGCAGGTTCGAGCGCAACGAGAACGATGAGGCCGATCGTCGAGAAGCACACGGAGATGAAGCTGACGAAGTTCGGCGTCCAGCCGAAGGCCGCGCAGGCGGCCGCCACGACGCGCGCGGCACCGCGGTTCACCCAACGCATGTACGCGGGAACGCCCGCGCCCGGCTTCTGGGCGGCAGCCAACGCGCGTCGGTACGCGCCAAAACGAGTTCCCCAGGAGGAGCCCGGCTCGAGTACCACGGGGAGGCTCACTGCTGCTCCCCTTCCGTCGCCTGCTCCGGCTTCTCAGCCGATGCCTCGTCAGTGAAATCCTCGGGCGCGATGAAGCGGCGCAGCTTCGTCGACGACGTCGACGGCGTGTAGGGCAGGTAGACGACGCGCGCGCCGACCTCCGCCATCTCCGCTTCGAGCTGAGCGCCCTTGGGGGTACCCTTCCAGTCGTCGCCCTTGAAGAGCACGTCGAAAGGCTGGAGGCGCCAGGCCAGGCGCTTGTCCTGATCCAGGTCCACGACCACCGCGTCCACGAAACGCAGCGACGAGACAAGGTCGCAGCGTTCCTTGAGCGGAATGACGGGGGCGCGGCCCTTCATGCGGATGAGCGCCTCGTCGGAGGTCACGCCGACGACCAGTCGATCGCAGCGCTCGCGGGCGGCGCGCAGGATGTTGAGGTGTCCCTGATGGAACATGTCAAAACCACCGGGCACGTAGCCGGTGACAGGAGCGTGTTGCTGAGTCGTTTCGTCCACGTAACAAGTGTGCCATTTATCAGACGGTCAACGCGACGCTTACCCGCTAAATGACCGAAAGATCACGTCTCAGCGTTGCCCACCAAGTGACAAATACTTTCGCGGAAGCGCGCAATCACAGGCAAATATGACCGCCTGGCCGCACGCTTTCTGGTGACAGGGCACGACACGCCGAGCCTGGCCTCTCCAGCTCGAATACAGCCTAGGCGCACCCATCCGCGCAGGTGACGAGGCGCCCACCGCGAGAGCCAGCCAAGGCCTCGTCGATGGGCGCCACGCCCCGCCGACGCGCGAGGCGAGCGTTTGACACCCCGCGCGCCCGGCGTCAACGCGAGAAGACGACCGTGCGGTTGCCGTTCATGAGGACGCGGCGCTCCGCGTGGAAGCGGACGGCCTGCGCGAGGACGCGCCGCTCCACGTCCTGGCCGAGGGCCACCATGTCGGGCGTGGAGTCGGCGTGGGAGACGCGGGTGACGTCCTGCTCGATGATCGGACCCTCGTCCAGGTCGGCGGTCACGTAGTGGGCGGTCGCGCCGATCAGCTTGACGCCGCGATCGTGGGCCTGCGCGTAGGGGCGCGCACCCTTGAAGGACGGCAGGAACGAGTGGTGGATGTTGATGACGCGGCCCTGCATGGCGCGGCAGACATCGTCGGAGAGGATCTGCATGTAGCGGGCCAGGACGACGAGCTCCACGTTTTCGGAGGCGATGAGGTCGAGGAGCTGGCGCTCCGCCTGGGCCTTCGTGTCCTTCGTGACGGGAATGTTGAGGAAGGGGACGCCGTAGAACTGGGCGACGGGCGCCAGGTCCGGGTGGTTGCCGACGACCGCGATGACGTCGATGGGCAGGCCCTGCGTCTGCTGACGGTACAGGAGGTCGGTCAGGCAGTGGCCCTCGCGCGACACCATGATGATGGTGCGCAGCTTACGGCCCAGGTCGTCGACGCGGTAGGTGGCGGCGAATTCCTCGGCGACGCGGGCCAGGCCCTCGTCGATGGGTGTGCGACCCTGCGGCGAGTCGACCTCGACGCGCATGAAGAAGGTGCCCGTGTCGGGATCGCCGAACTGCTGGGACTGGATGACGTTGCCGCCGGACTCGCCGATCACGCCAGTCACGGCGTGCACGATGCCGGGGCGGTCCGGGCAGGACAGGGTCACAACAAGCTGCGCGTTTTCGGTCATGGGAGCCAGTCTAGCCAGGTTCATACCCACGAACGAGGCCGGGGCGTCGTTTGGGGGAGACGCCACGGGGTTGCGGGGATGTTTGGGATGTTGCGGCGGGGCAGGGTTGCTGTGAACCTCTTTCGCTGCTTTCAACGCGTCCGGCCCGGACCCGAACCGGACGCCTCGGCTCGACA
Source organism: uncultured Actinomyces sp. (assembly GCA_958349165.1). Lineage (GTDB taxonomy): Bacteria > Actinomycetota > Actinomycetes > Actinomycetales > Actinomycetaceae > Pauljensenia. The sequence continues at coordinate 6,789 of CATWCG010000044.1, forward strand.
GGTGGCGCATCCCCCCTTCAATCCGCACGTTAACCCGCTATTCCGAGCGTGGGCAGCCTCGCCCACGTACCGAACAGAGGGTTAGGCTGCGGAACAGCGGGTTAGCGCTCCGAATGGCAAGCCCAGGGCACCACCCATCGGGCTCAGTTGCCACACACCACGCCGTAGGACTGCGATGCCGCATACCCCGACAGGGCATTCGCTTGACACCCATGCTGCCTTAGCGTTCGTCGTGGGACCAACTGCCTGGACAGGCTGCTACGATACGAAGTAGTGAACACAGAGCAAAGGAGCCAGCATGGTCCCCGACGACGATGAGCACAAGAGAGCTAACGAGTCTGAAGAGGACACCTCGACACAGAGCACCTTTCTCGAGAAATTCAAGTTCTGGAAGCGCGACAAAAAAGATGCCAACGAACCTGCGCGCCTCAAGACCCTACCAGAGTACCTCATGCATTGGACGACCCCGGTATGGATTGCAGCGGCCGGCTTCTTGATCGCTCTAGCGTTCGCAGTAAATTGGCACGGAACATTTCACTGGCCTTCAGCCGATGCTATGAAGCTCTGCGCCACAATCGCCGGCGCAGGCTTCGCATTCTCGGCCTGGCAGCAGAGAAGCAGCGACAACACGACTCGCGAACTAGAAAGAGCTACTGAGACTCTCTGGCACAGGCGCGACACAGCATATAGCCTGCTTTCTAGAAACTCAATTTACGAACAACAGGAAGGAGTCTGCAGATACCTCGAGCTCGCAGACGACCTTAATAGCCGTTCACAGAAGGATGAAACATCGACACAAATTTTGAACACAAGTATACTAAATGCGCTCTGCACACATATGAGATATTTGGGAGCACCCCCGCCCCAGTTCGTCGGAGATGAAGTTGCAAGAGGCGAACTACAAAGCCTAATACTCCAGAACATTCTTAAGAGAGTTAATTCCAACCTCAAAGGCTATTGGGATGGACTAACAATCAACCTCACTAACACAACATTCCTAACCGCAGTCACGATCGTCAATTTTACTAGCAAGTCAAAGATCTATCTTAACAAGTCACACTTCGAACACGAAGTGAATATAGATATCACCGATTCAGCCACTTTCTACTGGAAGCACTGCTCGTTTTTATCCAACCTGAAGATGACAGGAAAATCAACCGACCCCAAACATCAAATACCATTACTACTTCACGACAATTTCCCAAGCGAAGTCAAGTTTTGGCACTTTGAGAATATTGCACTCTGTATTTTAGAGGATCTACAGCACCAAATAGCCCCAGGCCGGCCGCTTCCAGAACAAGGCTTTCCGTCGTTTAAAAACTGTAATTTCCTGCGACCAAAAGCAACACAACAATATCCAACTGATGTATCAGCAGATGCAGATACTGATTCTTTTGATGAGCTAGAAACCCCAGCTCCTCCAGATAATTACATCTGGGCGACAATCTCCTTTAATTTCGACCTATTGGGCGAGAAAGTCGACACCACTCTCTATTTCACAGATTGCACATTTGCAAGACTAAGCACCTTAAACACATGGCACCTCTCACAAACATATTTCACTCAATGTCTCATTACACAAGATAATGAGACACACTCCAACAACATAGCCCCAGAACACTTCAAATTCACTAACTGCAAATTCTTTGGCCGATCCGACCATTAGAATCTCTATAATTACCATATAGAAACCTGATGGCTCAGTGCATGATCAACCATTGAGTCAATTTCATAGACTTATGCAAAATATTGCATCTTCAGGGGCATTCAATAACGGGTTGCGACTCAGGGCAACTAGAGCTGTCATGCAGATTCGACTCGCATCCCCTGACGACCTCGAGTTCATCGAGAGCGCGTATGAGCACGCCCGGGCGTTCATGCAGGCGCATGGGAATGCGACACAGTGGCCCATCGGATACCCGGGCCGCATTGACGCTGAGGAAGACATCGTGCACGGGCACTGTTTCCTTGTGGCCGACGAGGAGGGGCCGCTTGCTGTTTTTTCTTTCGCTCCCGGGCCGGATGAAACCTACGCAAAGATTGACGGCGTTTGGCGCTCTGATGCCGATTACCACGTCATTCACCGCGTGGCTGCGGTGCGTGGGCGGGGTATTGCTCGGGCGGTTTTCGGCTTTGCGGCTGAGCACGCGGACTACCTGCGCTGCGACACCCACGAGGACAACGCGCCGATGCGGCGCGCGCTTAGGTCCTTCGGATTCCACGAGTGCGGCACAATCACCGTTGCCAACGGCACGCAGCGCGTCGCCTACGACTGGCTCAAGGAACCACTAGACGGCAGCACCCCGGCTAGCCCCACGACACGCTAAGCTCTCACCCTTAAGTACTTACCCAACAATCTCGCATGCAATTCCCTACAGACACTGGTCCACGACGCCTCAGAAACCGCATGATTTCAACGTTCCGGTTTCAAAATCTGAAATACTGTCGTGGGAATTGCATGCGACTTTTCCTGTGCTACACCCGATAGGGAGCATTACACCCGATCAGAACGGATGCAACGCCCACTGATGGGGTGCACGACCAGATCGGAAACACGCGCTATCGCGGAAGCACACCCTAGGCAGAACAAACACCACGACTAGGGCCGATGCCATACGCGGGAGCGCTGGCCCGACGCCGCTCACATGGCCGCCCCGCGCCACGACCGCGCCACACTCACAGACGAACCCCACAGCCCAAGCCACAACCGCAGCCCTCACGCGGGCACACACCAACCCCGCGACTACAACCCGCAACAGCACCCCGCATACATGCGGGCGCGGGGCCCGGCCCAGCCCCGGGGGGGCGCCCCGGCCCCCCCCCCCCTTCGCGGGCGGCGCTGGCCCCCTGGGGGGG
>CATWCG010000045.1:0-9638 GCA_958349165.1 uncultured Actinomyces sp.
GCGTAGCAGGGCCCGGTCGGCGACGCCCTACCGGCGTTTGTCGGTACCTCACCGGGCAGCCCTGCACTGGTGAGGGAGCACGACGCCAGCGAGGGAGCATGACACCAGGGGTGACGGTGGGGGTTTTGCACCATTAGAAGCATTCTGTCGGCGTGTCGTCGGCGTGTCGCACCTCTATTGGTGCAATTCCCCCCTGTCATGTCCGGGCATGAAGGGCGTCGCGCCCAAACCACAGGCCCCGCGCCACTTGGCCCCGCGGTCCACACCCAAGCCACCTCGACCCAGGCACAATGGGGGCTTTTGCACCATTAGAAGCATTCTGCCGGCGTGTCGCCGGCGTGTCGCGCCTCTAATGCTGCAAATCCCCCCGTTTGCTGGCAGCGAGATCGCGGTCCGGGGCGGTGAGGATGCGGTCCGGGGCGGTGAGGTGCCCACATCGCCGGCTACCTCGGCGACAAACGCCGACAATGGGGCGAGCTGTCCCGGGTGTCGTGGGCGAGGTGGTCTGCGATGCAGGCACAACGGCACCTGGCCTCGCGCGTCGCTCGCACACGAACCCGCTATTGCGAGTACTAGCCTGCTATTTCGCACGTAAACCCGCTATTCCGCGTCTGGGCGGGGCTGCCCACGCTCGCATTAGCGGGTTAGCGTGCGAATTAGAGGGCCCACGTGCGCGCGAGTACGCTTCCCATCCCTCGAACGGCTCACCACGTGGGCGCAGAGGGCCCACGTGCGCGCGGGTGCGCTGTCAACCTCAATGGTGCGAACGGTCATGCAGGAAGAGGGCCCACGTGCGCGCGGGTGCGCTCGCTCAGAGCAGTTTCGCATGCAATTCGATTGAGTGAACTTTCAACAGTATCTACAAACGTTGCAATTCCAACGATGCGCATGTGTGGCGCGACACAGGGTCGGGGGAATTGCATGCGACATTCTGAGATAACCCACCCAACGGGAGTCAAGCAATGCCGCCGACAAGGCCGGGGACAGGTGCGGCGCGAGCCGCGCTGGTGCCACAATCCCCCGTGTGAGCCGCGGCGCGAGCTGTCATCCCCCGTGTGAGCCGCGGCGTGAGCGGCGAGCCACAAGCCGCGCCGGTGCCACAAGCCCTAGTTCCCCAACAATCTCGCACGTAATTTAATCTGGTCAGATTCTAGCAATGCCACAAAACCGCATGATTTCAACGATGCGATGTCAAATCTTGAAACAGTCACAAGGGAATTACGTGCGAAACTGAGAACGGTAAGGAACAGGACAGGAATGCCTCCTCATCCCGCTCGACAGATGACGCTGGCCGCCCCACGCGGATAGGAACGACACATCCGGATAGGTTGCACGCTTCCGGATAGGTTAGCCACATCCGGATAGGTTAATAAGCTATCCGGATGCTCATAACCTATCCAGATGTTCGTTACCTATCCGGATGAGCACGCTCTAAGAGCCAGCGCGCCCACAAGCACAACCACCACACCAGCACAACCACCGCACCAGCACGACTCCACCCGCGCCGAGAAAAAGAACCGGGCCCGACAACACACGTTGTCAGACCCGGCCCTCGCAAGCTCTCAGGCTCAGTACCAGCCCACCGCGTTGGAGTGCGCCCACGCGGAGCAGGGCGTGCCGTAGCGGCCCTTGATGTAGCCGATACCCCAGTTGATCTGGGTGACGGGGTTGGTGCGCCAGTCGGCACCAGAGGACGCCATCTTCGAACCCGGCAACGCCTGCGGGATGCCATAGGCGCCCGAGGAGGCGTTCTCGGCGTAGGGGTTCCACTGGGACTCGCGGTTCCACAGGAGAACCAGGCACTGGTACTCGCTGTCGCTCCAGCCCTGAGCCGCGACAAGGGGCTTGGCCAGGGAGCGCGGATCCTCACCCGAGTAGTTCGTGGGAACGGCGCCAGCATCGGCGGCAGCCTGCGCGACCGCGGCCTGGGTCGCCGCATCGGCGTTCTTGGTGTCGGCGGCGATCGCGGCGATCTCTTCCTTCGTGGAGAGCGTGCCGAGCTTGGCGCGGTAACGCACGGACGTCGTTCCGTCGGCCTCGGTCTTCTCCTCGAGGGTCGCCTTCGGGTCGATGCCCGCGGCGACGAGCGCGGCCGGGGTGGCCTCCTTCGTCCCCTCGGCGCGGACCTGGGTCACGGGCTGAGAGGTGGAGTGTTCGGTGATCGGCACGGAGGTGAGGACCTCGTCGCCGTTCTTTTCCTGCCACACCGTCCAGGTGGTGACGCCGTTGACGCCGGTCGTCGTCACCTGGGATTCGCCGACGAACAGGTCGGAGCTGGTGGTCGTCGTTTCGCTGAAGGGAATCTCAACGGTTTCGGTGGCCTGGCCTCGGGTCACGCGGCTGACGTTGATCGAAAGTTCTCCGGTCTCGTCGTTCGCGACGGTCACGCGGTCGAGCGGATGGACCGAGACGCCGGCGGCCTCGAGGATGGCGCGCGCGTCTTGGCCCGGCCGGACCGCGACTGCGCGCGTGGTGCCATCGACGTTGACGAGGACGTTGCGGGCGCGAGACACGAGCGGGGTCAGCTCGTCGCGCGACGAGGAGCGGTCGGCGGCCAGGGTGACCGTGGAACCGAGCGGCGCGGCGTCGGCGAGGATGGAGTCGGCGGAGGCGGCGGTGGTCCACAGGGTGCGCGCCTGGCCGTCGACGGTCACCGTGTAGGCCTTCGAGGTGCGCACGACGATGGTGTCGCCCTCACGCACGACGTCGCCAATGCCCGGCTGAATCAGGTCGGAGCTGCCAACGCTCACGCCCGCCACGGCGAGCGCGTCGCCGACGGTGTTGCCCCATGCGGTGACGGGGCGAGACACGCCGTTCACTTCGAGCATGACGGTCGTGTGCGAGGAGGCGACGCCGACTCCGGCGATGCCGAGGACGCCGGCCGAGGCGAGGGCCGCCACGCCCAGAACGACGCGCGGAGAGGGCGCGAAAGCACGCACGTGTCCGCCCAGGACGTGCAGGGCGCTGGCCGCGGAGGCGCTCAGCGAAGTGCTCAGGTGGTGGCTCACGATACTCCCAGATACTCGATATGGGTACTGCTGGTCAGCTTAGCGTGACGGCCCCGGCGGACGCTACGACAGCAGCGCCTCCGGGGGTAATGTCACGTTAGACGAGGCCGAGCTGGTAGGCGCAGCCCCACTGGCCCCAGCCCGCGCGCTGCTGGAGCATGCGCGCACGCATGGTCTGCTCCTCGGCCGAGGCGTCGGAGGGCAGGCCCGAGCCTCCCACGGAGCGCCAGGTCGGCAGGGAGAACTGGTACATGCCGTAGTAGCCGTTGCCGGTGTTGATCGACGGGTTGCCGCCGGACTCGCACTGGGCGATGGCCGCCCAAATGGCCGCGTCGTCGCCGGAGATGGCGGCCGAGCCGGCCGAGCCGGACGAGGACGAGGAGGAGGAACCAGAAGAGGAGGAAGACGAGGACGATGAGGAGTCGGTGGAGGTCTTCGCCTCTTCGGCCTTCTTCTCCTTGGTGCCCTTGGACACGATGCGGGTCGTGGGCTCCGTGCGGGTCGTGGACAGGACGGCGGAGACGGTCACGTTGCCGTCGATGGTCTCCTGGTAGGCCTCGGTGACCTCGGAGCCGGCCACGCCTTCCTGCACGGTCTTCTCGGTGCCCTGCTCGGCCTCGGCGTCCTCGCGCTCTTCGGTCTCGTAGGGGATTTCGGTCGTCGTGGTGACCGTGCCGCGCACGACGCGCGCCACGCGCAGCGTCGTCTCGCCGCCGTTGCTTTCCAGGGTCACGCGGTCGATGGGTCCGGCGCTGACGCCGGCCTTGTCGAGGATGGCGCTCGCACCCTCGGAGGCGGATGCGACCACGTCGGTGGTGGTCCCGTCGGCGACGACGTGGATGGTTTCGCCGTGTTCGGCCAGGGGCATTTCGGCGCGGGTGTAGGAACGGTCGGCCGCCATGGTCGCGGAGGAGGCGGGCAGGGCGGACAGGACGCCGGAGATCGACGAGGCCGTGGACCACGCGGTGGTCCGGTTTCCGTCGACGGTCACGTCGTATTGCGTGGCGGTGCGCACGACGACGGTGTCGCCGTTGGCGACGGACTGGTCGGAGGCGGGGGCGACGAGGTCGTGGGCGCCCACGCTCACGCCCGCGGTGCTCAGGGCGTCACCGGCGGTCGTGAAGAAGCCGGACACGTCGTGGGTCACGCCGTCAACCTCGACGGTGACGTGGCGGTAGGAGGTTGCGATGCCGGCGGCGGCGGTACCTGCCACGAGGACGGCCGTCGCGGCGGCGACAGAGATGACGGTTGTGCGGGAGGGCTTAACGCTCACGGGGCTCCAAACCTTGTAGTTTCCGCCTTCGGCGCCCTCGTTGCGCGCACTGCCTCTCGCGGCGGCGCATTGTCTCGCTCGGGCGTCCGGAGTCGGACTGACACTCCAACCGTAACCAATTTGTTACCGTTTCGCGAGGACTTTGATGCAACTCACGCGAGGCCGCGCGCGCTCCGACGACCCGCTCCGGCCTCGTCGATGGGCATGTTTCCGCTGGTCATGACACCGCGGGGGTTTCACCACCAGGAGCCGTAGACCGCCTGCGTGTTCGCTCGTAGCTGGTCGCACGCCGCCGCCTCGCTGACGTCCCATAGCTGCGCGATGAAACGCACGGTGTGTGCCATGACGTAGGAGGCGTTGGGGCAGCCGCGCCACGGGGCGGGCGTCAGGTAGGGGGCGTCCGTCTCGACGAGCACCAGCTCGCGGGGAAGCACGGCCAGGGCGGCGCGCAGCTCCTCGTTCGCCGGGTAGGTGATGGGCCCGGCGAAGGAGGCGTACCACCCGCGCTCGGCCAGGCGCTCGGCCATGGCGGCGTCCCCCGAGTAGCAGTGGAACACGATCCGCTGATCCGCGCTGGCGCACTCGTCCAGGATCGCGAGGGTGTCGTCGTGGGCCTCGCGGTCGTGAATTTGGAGGGGCAGGTCCGCGCGGTCGGCCATCTCGATGTGCGCGCGGAAGGACTCCTTCTGAGCCTGGCGCCCCGGCTCGGCGGTGCGGAAGTAGTCCAGGCCGCTCTCCCCCACCGCGACGACCGTCGGGTCGCCCAGGCGCGCCTCGACCGCGGCGAGCGCCTCGTCGAGGGGCACGTGGTGCTCGCACACGCGCGGGGTGAGGCCGTCGGGCGAGGGCTCGGCGCAGCCGGCGTGCAGCGCCGCCTCGTTGGGGTGAATGGCCAGCGCGACACGCACGCCCTCGTGGGCCCTCGCGATGTCGATCATCGGGTCGAAGTCCGGCAGTTCGCAGGCGCTCGACACGAGGGCGGTGACGCCGACCTCGCGGGCGCGGTCCAGCTGCTCGTCCAGGCTCAGCGCTACGCCTTCACGCCGGGGGATCTCTCCGGCGTGGGTGGGCAGGTGCGTGTGGTTGTCCACGACGGGCGCCGCCAGGGGCACGGGGGTGTCGGGCCAGGGACGAGGCTTGCGCGGGCTCATGCGGGACGGGTGTCCTTTCGGAAAGACGACTGGGGCGGGTCAGCGGGTGAGGACGACGCCGCGGGAGATCTCCTCGACGACGTCGTCGCCCAGGAGCTGGCGCACGATCTCGAGGCCGAGCTCCAGGGCGGTCCCGGCGCCGCGGCTCGTCGTGATGAATTCGTCGACGACGACGGGGTTCTCGTGTGCGATCGCTCCGCCGGCGGCGATGGCCTGGATGAAGGCGGGGTTCGCAGTCGCGTGGCGGCCGTCGAGGACGCCCAGCTCGGCCAGGATCGAGGGCGCGGCGCAGATGGCGGCGATCGGCTCGCGAGCGTCCGCGCGACGCAGGACCTCGGCCTGAATGGCGGGCGTGGCCTTCAGGTTCGTCGTGCCGGGCAGGCCGCCGGGCAGGAACAGCAGCGCGTAGGTCGACAGGTCCACGTCCTCGAGCATGAGGTCGGCGACCACGCGGATGCCGTGGGAGCTGGTGACGTGGCGCGCGTCGGTGACGGAGATCAGGTCGGAGCGCACGCCGGCGCGGTACAGGACGTCGGCGACGGCCAGGGCCTCGACCTCTTCGAAGCCGTCGGCCAGCATGATGGCGACGGCGGCGTCGGTGGCGAGCTTGTCGGGAGTGGGCATGGTTCCTCTTTCCTCGTGGCGCAGAAGTGTGGGCGTACCCCCAGGTTAGCGCAGCCGCGCGCGCCCCGTGGCGAGGCTACGGCCTCGTCCCCGAAGGGCCGAGGCCGTCTCCGCTCACTCCGATCGCAGCGCCTCGACGGGGTCCTGCCTCGAGGCGCGGGCGGCCGGGATGATGCCGGCGATGACCGTGAGGCCGACGGACACGGCGACCAGGGTCAGCGCGGTGAGCGGCGAGAGCTGCGCGATGTTCTCCACGTTGAAGGAGGAGTAGGCGATGCCGTTTGCTATCGCACACAAGCCGTAGGTCACGCCCACGCCAATGGCGCCCGCGAGGAAGCCCTCGATGACGGTTTCGGCGTTGAAGACGCGGGACACGTCGCCCTTGGAGGCGCCGATCGAGCGCAGGATGCCGATCTCTTTGCGGCGTTCGAGCACGGAGATGTAGGTGATGATCGCGATCATGATCGAGGAGACCACGAGCGAGATCGACACGAAGGCGATGAGGAGCCAGGAGATGATGTCGACGATCTTGGTCACCGAGCTCATGAGGGTGCCCATGACGTCGGAGTAGGTGATGACCTTGTCGGTGGCTCCCGCCGCCTCGTTGTCCTTGTTGTAGGTGTCCAGGACGTCCTTCACCTTGTCCTTGTCGGCGAAGGACCGCGGGTAGATCGAGATGTTGGAGGGCGAGGCGATGTCCGCCCATCCCAGGGTGCGCAGGTTCGTCTCGAGCGTGGGGACGTTCGTGGAGAACATGGTCGCCATGAGGGCGGCGAGGGACTTCTCGTCCACGTTGGAGTGAAACGCCTCGGCGAAGGCGTTGGGGTCCATCGAGAAGGCGCTGGACATGTTGGTCGCGAACTGGGTCATGACCGTGTTCATCTGCTGGCCGATGGCGTCGGAGAGCTGCGTCATCATCGTGGTCATCGCGTTCGTCATGGCTTCCTGCATGACCTGGCCGATGACGGCGCTCACCCCCTGCGTGAGGGTGGTGCCCAGCTGGGCGGCGATCTGCGCGGAGATGGCGTTCATGACCTGGGTGGACACGTCGGTGCCGATCTGGGCGAGCGCCGGGTCGTTGCCGAGGGCCTTGGTGAGGTTCGCGGCGAGCTTGTCGGCGTCCACGACCTGGTCGGAGGAGACCGCCGCTCGTAGCTGTTCCATCACTTCTGGCTGGGAGAAGTAGGACGAGGCCAGGGTCGCGAAGTCGGTCGTCCCGCCTTCCTCGATCTGCTTCTGGGCGTATTCCTGGAAGCCCTGGGCGATCTGGCTGGCCTGGGCGCTCAGGTAGTCGGCGGCCCCTTCCTTGACGGCCCCGTCGGCCAGGGCCGAGCGGATGATCGTCTGGAAGTCGACGTTGGCGAGCTGGGGCAGGTCCTTACTGAGTTCCCCGAGGTCGAGGGAGGACAGGTCGAAGGCCATGCCCGATTGCATGCCCGACTGCATGCCCGGTTGTGCGCTCAGGGCAGACAGGTCGATGCTGGACAGGTCCAGTCCCGACATGTCGAGGCCGCTAAAGTCCATGCCGGACAGGTCGAGGCCGCTAAAGTCCATGCCGGACAGGTCCATTTGGAGCTTGCTCGGGTCGATTTGGAAGGCGGCTGAGAGCTTGGATTCGTCGACGGTGAACAGGGAGGACATGTCGAAGCCACCGGACTGGCTCTGTTGGTTGTCGGCCAGTTCCTTGAAGGTCTTTCCGGTGAAGACGTCGACGTCGGGCTTGGCGCGCTGGGCCTTGACGATGGGGCTGGCCGTGGCTTCCTCGATCATCTGGTAGGTCAGGGCGGGCGTGTAGGCGATGCCCTGACGCAGGGCTCCTCCCTTGTCGGAGTTTGGCTTGACGATGCCGGCGATGGTCAGCTCCTGGCCGCCGTCGACGAGCTTCTTCATGTAGTCCGCGTCGGAGGATCGGTCGGTCCACACCTTGTAGGTGTCGTCCCACGTGTATTTGTCGAAGGCGTTGATCCGGCGGAAGGTGGTGCCCAGGATCGTCGAGTAGTCGTAGGTGGCGTCGTTGGTTGTCCCGGACTGCGCGCCGGACTGAGGCTTGCCGCCGAGCACACCCTGGTAGTACTGGCGCATCAGGTCGTCGAATTCCTTGTGGTCTTTGAGCCCCAGGGTGTATTCGAAGAGGTTGGGGATGTTGCCGTCCTCGTCGAGCACCAGGACCACCTGGTTCGCGCCGGTGGGCCAGTTTCCGGCGACCACGGTGTACGCGGAGGTGTACAGCGAGGTCGTGGCGGGCATCTGATAGAAGGGGTTGGTGACCATCATCGAGGAGAATGCCCCCGATCCGAAGCCCGCCTCCATCTGCTTCATGGACTGGTCGGGGCTGACCTGGACGGTCGCCTTGGAGGTGTCGGACTGGTAGATCTGGGGGACCACGTCGTAGTCGTATTCGATGGCGTTGGTCATCGTCTCGATGCCGCCGCCGTTGTTGTCCAGGAAGACCTTGAGGGAGGCCAGGTCGTTGGTCTTCGCGTCGCGGATGGTGTCCGCGAAGGTGCGCATGTCGGACACGCCCACCTTCCCGTCGGGCGCGGTTTTCGCCTTTGCGGAGTCCGAGGCGGAGACGGATAGGGCGGCGGTCATGTCGACGCCTGTTTTTTGAATGGTCAGCGGGTAGGAGCCGAGTGTCTCTTCCTCGGTGCGCGCGATGTAGGCGTTCGTGCCGTTGGCGAGGGCCAGGATGGCGGCGATGCCGATGATGCCGATGGACCCCGCGAAGGAGGTCATGAGGGTGCGGCCCTTCTTGGTCATCAGGTTGTTGGCGGACAGGGACAGGGCGGTGAGGAAGCCCATGGAGGTGCGGCGCGCCGGCTTGGCTTCGCGGCGGTCTTCGGCGGCGGGCACGAAGGGGTCGGAGTCGGCGACGATGGAGCCGTCGGCGAGCTCGACGATGCGCGTGGCGTACTGGTGGGCCAGCTCGGGGTTGTGCGTGACCATGATGACGAGGCGGTCGCGGGCGACGTCGCGCAGCAGGTCCATGACCTGCACGCTCGTCTTGGAGTCGAGGGCGCCGGTGGGCTCGTCGGCGAGCAGGATTTCGGGGTCGTTGATGAGGGCGCGCGCGATGGCGACGCGCTGCATCTGGCCGCCCGACATCTGGGAGGGCTTCTTGTGGACGTGTTCGGCAAGTCCCACGCGCGTCAGGGCGTCGAGGGCGCGCTTGCGGCGCTCGGAACGGGAGACGCCCGACAGGGTCAGGGCCAGCTCGACGTTGGCCAGGACGCTCTGGTGCGGGATCAGGTTGTAGGCCTGGAAGACGAAGCCGATGCGGTTGTTGCGGTAGGCGTCCCAGTCGCGTGCTTTGTAGTCCTTCGTGGAGATGCCGTCGATGACGAGGTCGCCGCTCTGGAAGCGGTCGAGTCCTCCGATGACGTTGAGCATCGTCGTCTTGCCGGAGCCAGACTGGCCCAAAACAGCGACGAATTCGTTGTCACGGAACGCCACCGAGACCTTGTTGAGCGCCACCTGCACTAGGTTGGCGGTCTGGTAGGCCTTGATGATCTCCTTGAGCTCTAGCACGCGTCGTCCTCACATCCGCTATTGATTCCACCAACAAGTCTAAGTGAGCGGGCA
>CATWCG010000046.1:0-9513 GCA_958349165.1 uncultured Actinomyces sp.
TCGCCCGCGTCGTAGTTGGCGGGCTCGAAGAGGCGCTCGATGCGACGCATCGGGGTGAAGCGCCAGTCTTCCTCACGTCCGTGGGGCACGGCGATGTCGTCCAGGTTGAACGAGGTCGGGCGGTCCGCGCGCGAGGGGTGCGCCTTCTCGGCGTGCGCCCCGTGCGAGTGGGCCTTGTTCATGGTGTCGACAATAGTGTTGGGGGTCGTCATCAGCCGACGGATCCTTCCATCTGCAGTTCAATGAGGCGGTTGAGCTCGAGGGCGTACTCCATGGGCAGCTCCTTAGCGATCGGCTCGACGAAGCCGCGCACGATCGTGGCCATGGCCTCGTTCTCGTCCAGGCCGCGGCTCATGAGGTAGAAGAGCTGATCGGCGCTCACCTTGGTCACGGTGGCCTCGTGGCCCATCTCAACGTCGTCCGTGCGCACGTCCACGTAGGGGTACGTGTCGGTCCGCGAAATCTTGTCCACCAGCAGGGCATCGCACAGCACGTTCGACTTGGAGTGGCGAGCGCGCGCGTTGACCTGGACGAGGCCTCGGTAGGACGTGCGGCCGCCGCCGCGCGAGACGGACTTCGACACGATGGAGGACGAGGTGTGGGGCGCCATGTGCACCATCTTGGCGCCCGTGTCCTGCTGCTGGCCGGGGCCGGCAAAGCCGATAGACAGCGTCTCGCCGCGGGCGTGCTCGCCCATCAGGAAGCAGGCGGGGTACTTCATGGTGATTGCGGCACCCATGTTGCCGTCGACCCACTCCATGGTGCCACCCTCTTCGACGATGGCACGCTGGGTCACCAGGTTCAGGACGTTCGTCGACCAGTTCTGGATCGTCGTGTAGCGAACGCGAGCGTCCTTCTTCACGAAGATCTCGATGACGCCCGAGTGCAGCGAGTTCTCGTCGTAGATCGGCGCGGTGCAACCCTCGACGTAGTGCACGTAGGAGCCCTCGTCGGCGATGATGAGCGTTCGCTCGAACTGGCCCATCGCGGAGGTGTTGATACGGAAGTATGCCTGCAGCGGGATCGTCACGTGCACGCCCTTGGGGACGTACACGAAGGAGCCACCCGACCACGCGGCCGTGTTCAGAGCCGAGAACTTGTTGTCGCCGGCGGGCACGCACTTGCCGAAGTACTCCTCGAAGATCTCGGGGTACTCGCGCAGGCCCGTGTCGGTGTCGGTGAAGATGACGCCCTGGCGCTCCAGGTCTTCCTGGATCTGCTGGTAGACGACTTCGGACTCGTACTGGGCGGCGACGCCGGAGACCAGGCGGGCCTTCTCCGCCTCGGGAATACCCAGACGGTCGTAGGTGTCGCGGATTTCCTCGGGCAAGTCCTCCCAGTCGTTGACCTGGCGGTCCGTGGGACGCACATAGTACTTAAAAGCGTCGAAGTCCACGTGGGACAGGTCGGGACCCCAGGCCGGCATGGGCTTGCGTTCGAAAAGCTCCAGGGCCTTCAGGCGGCGTTCGCGCATCCACTGCGGTTCATCTTTGACGTCCGAGATAAAACGGACGATATCTTCGTTAATGCCGGTGGGGACGTCCTTCGAATAGTCGTCGGAATCGTGCCAACCGTATTCGTAACCGCCGATCGACTCGATGATCTCGTCATCGGTCATACGACGGTCGTCAGCGCCCGAGGCGGGTGCCTGCGTCATAGTTGTGTCAACCTCTCGTTCTTAACCGTGTGCTACTTGCGTCGCACGTTCCTCGCGCCGGGGCGGATGATGGGCATGCCCACCGGTATGTGGGTGGTGCACACGTGTCCCCCGCCCGCAAGCGTGGAAAGTCTCTGGACGTGCACGTCGAGCAGCTTGCCAAAGGCAATCGTCTCGGCGTCGCACAGTTGGGGAAAATCCCCGGCAACGTTCTGGATCGGGCAGTGTCCCTGGCACAGCTGAACAGCCAGCGTGCCTCCCCCGATGTCGCGGACGGTCGCGGCGTATCCGTCCTGCGTGAGCGCGTCGGCCAGCGCCTGGGCTCGGACCCTCGGATCCGTGCCCGCATCGCGCACGATGGGCGCGTAGCGACGCTCGATCTCGCGCGAGCGCGCGGCCGCGAAGGATTCGACGGCCTCTTCTCCGCCGACTTGTCCGAGGTACCCCAGGGCCTTGGTCGCAAGGTCGGAATACCCGTCGGCAAGGTGGACGTGCGCCCGCTCGGTAGCCACATAGTGCCGGGCGGGGCGTCCGCGTCCCCGCTTGGAGGGGGCGCTCGGCTCGTGTTCGGCGATCTCCTTGGAGTCGAGGAGGAGCGTGATGTGGCGACGCACGGCCGCCGTCGTCAGGCCCAGGACCTTGGCAATCGCCGATGCCGTCACAGGCCCTTTTTCGACAATGAGATCGAGCACCTGCTGACGGGTTGTGGCGTCTACTTCTTCAGCCACCTGTCCTCCGCTCCGACACGCATCTCGCGCGCCCCAATCCGTGCTTTTCTCTGGAAAGAAGTCTACGCTAATTTGGATAAAGAGGCGTTGCGAAAAGCGTGTCGGAGTGTTACACGACCCACACGTCGAGGGACTTACGACCTATTACCGGGCAATCACCGAAGCCAGGGAGCACCCGGCTCCCTCAGCCCCGCCCAGTCACGGCCTCGTGCCGCGTGTGCCGAGAGGATGCCGATGACCGTCGACGGGTTGTGCAGGCGCCCGGCCAGCACCCAGTCGAGCGCCGTGGACAGCGCCACCCACGCATATTCCATCGTCGCTTCCTCGTCCTCACGCTCAAACGTCGTGCCGGTCTCTTCGAGGTCACGGGCCAGGAAAACGCGCAGGGGCTCCGTCGAGCCACCGGGCGACGTAAAGAAGTCCACGAGCACATCCCAGCGTCGGGCCGCCAGATCCGCCTCCTCGGCAAGCTCACGCTCGGCGGCGACAAGGGGATCCTCCCCCGGGATGTCCAGCAGACCCGCGGGAATCTCCCACAGCGACGCATTCACGGGGTGGCGGTACTGGCGCTCGAGCAGGATCTCCTCGGCTCCCTCCTCGCCGCGCATGACGACGACGGCGACGGCGCCGGGGTGGCGCGTGTACTGGCGCACGACCGGTTCCTCGCCCTCGACGACCACCACACGGTCCTCCACCATGTCGACGATCCGCCCGCTCCACACGACTTCGCTCGCCGCAACCGTGTGTGGGCTTCGCTGATCAGCGATCGCGCGGACCTGCTCGCTCGACAGAAAATGCATGTCGTCTCTCATTCCTTCTCATCCGGGCGCGATGAGTAACGTCCCACGTGACGCTTCAACGCGGCTGCGATCAGCCCCGCGAACAGCGGGTGCGGGCGCGTCGGTCGGCTCTTGAACTCCGGGTGCGCCTGTGTTGCAACATAATAGGGGTGCAGCGTCGAATCAAGCTCGACGAACTCGACGAGCGAGCCGTCCGGAGAGGTTCCCGACACCTTCAGGCCCGCCTGTTCGAGGCGGTCACGGTAAGCGTTGTTGACCTCGTAACGGTGGCGATGCCGCTCACTGACCTCCGTCGCGCCATAGGCAGTGGCAACAATCGAATTCGGGACGAGAGCCGCGGGGTATGCTCCGAGTCGCATCGTTCCACCCATATCGCCGCCGCCATCGACGAACTCGTGTTGGTCTGCCATCGTGTGGATGACGGGCTCGGTCGTGTCCGGATCCATTTCCGTCGACGACGCCCCGGTGATGCCAGCGAGATGACGGGCGGCCTCAATCACCATGCACTGCAGGCCCAGGCACAGCCCCAGCGTCGGAACACGATGCTCGCGCGCCCAGCGCAGCGCGCCGAGCTTTCCCTCAATGCCACGGATGCCGAAGCCTCCGGGGACGACGATCGCGTCGACGCCGGCGAGCTCGCGGGCAGCTCCTTCGGGCGTCTCGCACGTGTCCGACGCGACCCAGCGGATGTCAACACGGGCGTTGTGCGCGAAGCCTCCGTGCTTGATCGCCTCAGACACCGACAGATACGCGTCGTGCAGGTCGATGTACTTGCCGACCAGGGCAACCTCAACGCGGCGCTTGGGAGAATGCACGCGCTCCAGGAGTTCCTTCCATTCCTTCCAGTCGACGTCGCGGAAGGACAATCCGAGGCGCTGGACCAGATAGGCGTCGAGGCCCTCTCGATGCAGCGTCAGCGGCACGTTGTAGATGGAGGCGACGTCGGCGCACTCGATGACCGCGTCGGGGTCGACATCGCACATGAGGGCCACCTTCGACTTAATGCCCTCGGGAAGCGCGCGGTCGGTGCGCAGGACCAGCGCGTCCGGCGCGATGCCAATCGATCGCAGTGCGCTGACGGAGTGCTGCGTCGGCTTTGTCTTCAACTCTCCCGCCGCGGGCAGGAAAGGAATGAGCGACACGTGCACGAAGGCGACGTTCGAGCGGCCGAGGTCGTGACGCACCTGGCGGGCCGCCTCCAAGAACGGCTGTGATTCGATATCGCCGACAGTGCCGCCGATTTCCGTGATGATGACGTCCGGGCGGTCGCCGTTCTCGTCGGGCTGGGCCTGGCGACGCATGACGTTCTTAATCTCGTCGGTGATATGGGGGATGACCTGAACCGTGTCGCCCAGGTATTCGCCGCGGCGCTCCTTGGCGATCACCGTGGAGTACACCTGGCCGGTCGTCGCGTTAGCGGCGCCCGACAGGTTCACGTCGAGGAAGCGCTCGTAGTGGCCGATATCCAGATCGGTCTCCGCGCCGTCCTCCGTCACGAACACCTCGCCATGCTGGAAGGGGTTCATCGTGCCGGGATCGACGTTGATGTAGGGATCGAGCTTCTGCATGACCACATGCAGTCCCCGCGATCGAAGAAGCCTCCCCAAGCTGGAGGCGGTCAGGCCCTTGCCCAAGGAGGAGACAACACCACCCGTCACAAAAATGTGCTTGGTCATGGAATGTTCCGCGCGCACCGCGCGCATTGAAGTACTCACCATGGAACTCCAGCTTAACACTCCACCGATGACTCGGCCCCCGCTATCTGTGCAGATCAGCGGGGGCCGACGAGGCAGATCGCGTCATCGCGCGCATTACTTGATGCTCGGGATGACGGACTGTGCTCCGTTACCCACTCCATAGGCGCGGGCGCCGTTCGAGGCGGTGGATAGGGCGAGCGCGGTGTCGACGGAGGCGAGGGTCGTGCCCACCGAGTCGACGGTCGTCACCGCGGTTCCCGACGTGCGAATCTGGGAGATCATGGCGTCGCGCGATGACGCGTCGCCGACGACCACGCCGGAAGTGGAACCCACCGCCAGGCCGAGACCGATCCACGCATCGGAGCTCGCCGCGACCGCCGCCTGCGTGGACGTCGCGGCCTGCGCGCGCGCCCCCACGGCGACGAGCGTCGTGGCCTTACCGGCGGGATCCTCGTCGATCGTCATGAGCGGCGTGGACTTGTCG
Organism: uncultured Actinomyces sp.; assembly: GCA_958349165.1. Taxonomy (GTDB): domain Bacteria; phylum Actinomycetota; class Actinomycetes; order Actinomycetales; family Actinomycetaceae; genus Pauljensenia. The sequence continues at coordinate 5,367 of CATWCG010000046.1, forward strand.
GTGAGGATCTGGCGCAGCAGGTCGGTCTCCGCGCCCGTCGAGGTCAGGACCTGGAGGATCGAGTAGCCCACGACTCCGTCGGCGCTCGCCGTCTTCGCAGCGCCCGACTCGAGGTGGGAGGCCAGCGTCGTGGCCAGCGTCGTGCGGTACTGGCTCATCGAGGTCGACTGCCAGTTGTCCGTCAGCGTGACGCGTCCCACGACGGAGGCGCCCGCGTCAGTCAGGGTCGAACGTATGGCGGACACGTCGTCATCGGAGGCGCCGGGCAGGACCACGAGAGCCACCGAGGTTCCGGTCAGCGATCCGGCGAGCGTCGAGGAGGCCAGTGCCTTCAGGCCCGCCGCCTCGGCCTCGGCCTGCGCGCTCAGAACCGGGTCGGAGGCGGCCTGCGACGACGAGGGGTTCATACCGGCGTTAATGCTGCGCTGGAGCGGGCCGGCGCCGAGGACGACGCCGACGGCCAACGCGATGAAGATCCCGATGATCGAGACGACGTGGTAACGGAAGTTAATCATTGGGCTCCTCCAGCAAGGTGCATGAGCGACGAGAAGAAGGACGTGAGCGGATACAGGAGGTCGTTGCCCCAGGGGGTGGACCACAAAGCGACGCCCATGAGTGCGAGAGCGACGAGCGCAAGCAGGACGAGCGTCCAGCCGCGCGGGCGAGGACGGAAGGTGGCTGCGACGGCGTCCGCGCCGATGAGGCGCGACCCGCACGCGAGGCGCGAGAAGAAGGCGGGGGCGACCAGGGCGCGCCCAGCGTCAACGAGCTCGGCTTCACCGTAGGACACACCGGCCGTGATGACGGCGGAGGCATCGGAGTGGGCCGCAACGACCATCGCGGCGTCGAGCGAGGAGCCGGCCATCGGGACCGAGCTGTAGACGACTCCCATACGGTCGAGGCGATCGGCGCCAGGGGCCAGTCCGTCGCCGCCGACACGCACAATGAAGGAACGGGCCTTGCGGATCGCCTTCTCGCTCATCAGGTCGGCGTCTCCGACCACGGCGTCGAGGGGCAGGTGCGCCTTCAGGGCGACGTCCGCTCCCCCGTCGACGGCGAGCACGAAGGGGGCCGCCTCCGAGCGCCAACGGGCGAGGGCACGCAGCTGGGGGGCCGCGTCCGGGGCTCCGGTGACGAGCAGGATTGGGCGTCCGCGCAGGCCGGAGAGCTCGGGCACGTCCTGGCCTCGCAAGACGGTGGCTCCGTCTTTGGCCAGGTAGTCCTCGATCGCGCCCTCGAAGCCGGCGAACAGTGGCGCGGAATCGGCGACCTCAATGTCGAGGTCCTCGCTTTCCACGGGCGTGCCCGTCGCGATAACGGTGCCCTCGAGCAGCACTTTGCCGCCGGTCACCGTCACTTCCTGTCCCTCGCGCAGGGACATGATGTCCTGGCCGAGGTCGTCCACGAGCGGAATCTGCGCGTCGACGATGAGCCTGGGACCCATCGCGGCCACTCGGCCCGTCAGGGAGGGCTGGGCGTTCAGGATGGCGGCGGGTTGGCTCGCCACGAGCGCAGCGGCGCTCTCCTTGTCCAGGTCCGCGACGTTAATGACGGCGATATCGCCGCGCTCCAGGCGCGTCGCCAGGTGCTTGGGGCGGTCGTCGATACGGACCCGCCCCGTCCGGGCGTGTGCTGTTGTTGAACGTGTGTCACTCATCCCTGCGATTGTGACACGGCGGAGGCCAAGACCTGCGAAGCGTGGCGGCGCGCCGCCTGCGAGTGCGGATCGCCACCCATCATTCGGGTGAGTTCCGCCTCGCGCTGCGCCCCCGTCACCTCTCTGACGCTGGTCGTGCCGTCGTGCTTCTCGATGACGAGGTGTTGGTCCCCGAAGGCGGCGACCTGCGCCAGGTGGGTGACGACGATGACCTGCCGACTCGCAGCGAGCCTCTTGAGCCTCGCCCCCACCTCGGTCGCCGTCTGCCCACCGATGCCGGCGTCGATCTCGTCGAAAATAAAGGTGGACGAGGCCTCGGTGCGTCCCAGCATGAGTTCGAGGGCGAGCATGACGCGGGACAACTCACCGCCGGAGGCTCCCTGACCGAGGGGGCGCGCGGGGGCGTGCGGATGAGGCTGGAGCCGGAAAACGACCGTTTCGCATCCGTGAGAGCTTGGCTTCGTTGCCTCCAGGTCGATGTGAAGAGTCGCGTCGGGCATCGACAGGGCGTGCAGCTCGTCGTTGACTCCGGCCGCGAGCTTGCGGGCCAGGCGGGCACGGGCCTTCGTCAGGCGCGCGCCGACGTCCAGAACGCGGCTCTGCGCCTGCGCGAGCTCGCGCTCGACCACCGCTGGATCCGCGGCCGGGGCCGACAGCTCCTCCACGCGCCCGCGCGCCTGGTGGGCCCACGCCAGCAGGGACTCAATGTCGCCGGCGCGCCCGCGCAGCGTGTCCTTGATGGCCGCGCGACGGGCGTGGATCTGGGCCAGACGCTCGGGATCGGCATCGAGGCGTGAGAGGTAGGCGGACACGTCGTCCGCCAGCGCGTCCAGCTCGAGGGCCTGGCTGCGAGCGCGAGCGGCAAACTCCGCCACGGCCTCGTCGAAACGAGAAGCGTCGTCCAGCTGCGCGTAGGCGCCGCGCGCGGACTCGACGGCCCCCGCGTAGTCGCCACGATCGTCGCCCGTGAGGTAACCGAGAGAGACCCCCATGAGCGCACGCAGATCCTCAACGTTCGTCAAGCGAGACGCCTCGCGGATCAGCTCTTCTTCCTCGCCGGGCTGCGGGTTCAACGCGTCGATCTGGGCGAGGGCGCCGCGCAGGTCCTCGAGCTCGTCCGCGCGCTCGTTCGCATCCCCACGCAGCGAATCGAGTCGGTGCTTCGTGTCCACCGCCTCGCGAAAGGCCTCGCGATACTCCTCCAGCAGCGCGGCGTGAGCGGCCCCGCCGAACTGGTCGAGCGCGCGGCGTTGGGCCGCTTCACCGGTCAGGCGAATCTGATCCGACTGCCCGTGGATCGTAACCATCGACCCGACAATCTCGGACAACGCGGAGGCGGGAACGGGCCGCGACCCCAGGTGCGCGCGCGACCTGCCGGCAGCGCGGACGGAGCGGCCAACGATGAGCTCGCCCCCCTCGACGACGCCACCGGCCTCCTCGACGCGAGAAGCGACGTCATCGCCGACAGAAAAGATGCCGTCCACCGAGAGGCGATCGGCGCCGCTTCGCACCAGCGCCGCGTCGGCCCTGGCCCCCAGCAGGAGCTGCAGGCTCGACAGGACCATCGTCTTACCCGCTCCTGTCTCGCCCGTCACAACGATCAGGCCGCCGCCAAAATCGACGTGCGCCGACGCGATGACGCCCAGGTTGGCAATATCGAGAGACTCAATCACCGCGAGCCATCCCTCCACCCGCGCACGGGAAGATTGAATTTACGCACGAGACGCGCCGAGAAAGGCGTGTCGTCCACGCGCACGAGCTGGACGGGCGCAGACCCGACGCGGGCGCGAACGACGCTGCCCGCCGGAACAGTCATGCGCCGCAGGCCGTCACACCACATCTCGGGGGCCGTCCACATGTCGTCCAGGACGACGATCTCCACGCATGCGGAGGGGCCGACCACGAGCGGGCGCGTAAACAGGCCGTGCGCGGCCAACGGAGCCACGACGATCGCCTCCGTGTCAGGCCACACGACGGGACCGCCAGCCGAGAACGAATACGCCGTCGAGCCGGTGGGCGTCGACAGGATCATCCCGTCCGCGCCGTAGGTGGACACTTCCTGCCCATCGACAACGAGAGCGAAGTGAACAGGATGTGCGACATCCGTGTGCATGATGACGGCCTCGTTGAGCGCCCAGTCGGACGCCCTCGAACCGTCGGGGCGCTCCATGGTGACGTCCAGCGTCATACGCCGCTCGACCGTGAAGTCACCCTGCGCGATTTTGCGGGCGACGTCGCCCGTACCGGTCGCACCGAGCTCCGTCAAGAATCCCATATGTCCGGCGTTGATACCGAGCAGCGGCACGTCCAGGGCTCGCGCGCTCGAGGCGGCAACCAGGAACGTGCCGTCGCCGCCGATCGAGACCACCATGTCGACGTCGCCGACGGACGCGTCCTCGACGACCTCGATGCCGCGCTCAGACAGGGCCTGCGACAGCGTCACCGCGGAAGTCACCGCGTTGGGTCGATGACGGTGACGCACCATCAGAA
>CATWCG010000047.1:0-9478 GCA_958349165.1 uncultured Actinomyces sp.
TCGGCGAGGAGTAGATGGCGCTCCCGTCGGCGCTGCGCGCGGTCATCTTGTAGTTAGCGACGTAGCGGCCGGGCTGCGTGAAGGTCGTGTACAGGTGCGTGTGGCGGGGGTTGTAGACGCTGCGGTAGGCGGTGTCATGGCTGGAGAGGAAGCGGTTGACGCTATCGCCGTTGTCGATGAACATCTCCATGCGACCCGGACCATCGACGCTGATGAGGTCGAGCGTGTAGGTCTCGCCCTCGAATTTGTCGGTGTCGCCGATCTCTCCGGCGCCCAGGCCCGCCCAGATGGGCGTGTTGCCGGGGCCGGGGTTCTGGGGCGCGGCGTTCAGGACGGTGCCCTCGGTGCCGAGGAATGACAGGTCGGGACGCTTTGCCGGGATAACGAGCTGCGACTTGGCCTCGTCCTTCTCTCCGGTGCCGGTCCACGCCTTGGGGATCCACAGGGCGGTCTTCTCCATCGGCATGTTGATGGTGTTGAGCGAGAAGCTGTTGGTGTCGTCGTGCCAGACGGGGATGGGCGCATCGACGTGCTGTCCGGTGACGATCCATTCCTTGTCCTGGTCGGGTCCGGCCCACGCGGCGGCGGGGGTGAGTGCCAGGAAGAGAGCGAGCGCCGCTGTACTGATGCGTCGCAGGTATGACATTCGGGTGCCTTTTCTAGCTATGTTGCAGGTGAGAATCATTATCACTCTAAATAAGTGCGCGCACAACTCACACCACTCAGGCATGTTTCACGCGCGTTTCACGCCGCCACTCCCCCGCCCCGCCGATAGGCTCAACCCCATGAGATTCGCGACCTGGAACGTCAACTCCATCCGCACGCGCGTCGACCGCGTCATCGCCTTTCTGGAGCGCTCGGACACAGACGTGCTGGCCATGCAGGAAATCAAATGCCGCCCCGACCAATTCCCCATCGAACCCTTCGAACAGGCCGGCTACCACGTCGCCATCCACGGCCTCAACCAGTGGAACGGCGTCGCCGTGGCCTCCCGCCTGCCGATCCTTACCGTTCAGGACCACTTCCCCACCCAGCCCGCCTTCGGCGAACCGCCGGTCGTCGAGGCGCGCGCACTCGGCGTCACCATCGACACGACCGACGCCCTCCCCTCCCAGGACGGGCAGGCCTCGTCGATGACGATCTGGAGCCTGTACGTGCCCAACGGGCGCGAGCTCACCCACCCGCACTACACCTACAAGCTCCAGTGGCTGGCCAACCTCGCCGAGCAGGGCCGCGGCTGGCTCACCGACCCCACAGCCCGCATCGCCCTGGTCGGCGACTGGAACGTCGCTCCCCTGGACGAGGACGTGTGGGACATGAGCGTCTTCGAAGGCTCCACCCACGTCTCGGCCCACGAGCGCGAGGCCTTCGCCACCTTCGCCGCGGACGGCTGGGTCGAGGTCACGCGAGGCCGCGTCACGAACTACACCTACTGGGACTACCAGAAGCTGCGCTTCCCGAAGAACCAGGGGATGCGCATCGACTTCGCCTACTGCTCGCCCGCGCTGGCGGCGCGCGTGAGCGGCGCGCAGATCGACCGCGACGAGCGCAAGGGCAAGGGCGCCTCCGACCACGTGCCCGTCATCGTCGACGTCGACTAAGAGTCGAACGAGGCCGGGGCGCGGTCCCGGCGAGAGTCGAGGCCTGGGTGCGCGCCCAGGCCTCGTCGCGTATTGGCTTAAGCGTGCTCGCGCGCGAGGCGCAGCAGCTGGGAGTTGAGGGCCGACCAGTTGTCGTGATGCCACGCCCCGAAAGGCTCCGCGCCGACGAAGGCAGCGGCGGCCCCAAGGTCGCGGTCCGCCCACACGAAGGAACCGGACTGGCCGAAGTGCCCGATCGTGCGCGACGAGGCGTCGGGCGCGGTCCAGTGCGGCGACTTCTCGCCGCGAATCTCCACGCCGAGGCCCCACGGGCAGGGCGTGAAACGCCCGTAACCGGGCACGACGCCCGCCAGGTCGGGGAACTGAGACAGGCCGGCGAGGGCGGCCAGCGGCGCGCTCACCAGGGTCGGGCGAGCGAGCTCCGCACCGAAAAGACTCACATCTGTCGCCGACGCGACACCCGCGTGCGCGGGACTGCCCGGAATATCCGCCGTCGTCATGCCGAGCGGCTTGAAGACGCTGCGCCGCACCCACTGCGCGACACCCATGCCGGTCGCCCCGGCCAGGACCTCGCCGAGCACGTCGAAGCCCTGGTTGGAATAGATCCGGCGTTTGCCCGGCGCCGCGACGGGGCGGCGCCCCTCAAAGGGCAGGCCCGAGGCGTGGGCGAGCAGGTGACGAACCGTCGACCCCTCGGGACCCGCCGGATCATCGAGGCCCACGAGCCCCCGGTCGACGGCGACGAGTGCCGACCACGCGACAATCGGCTTGGTCACCGAGGCGAGCGGAAAGACACGATCGACGTCGCCGTGCGAATAGACGACGTCGCCCCCGACACGAAGGACGAGGGCGACATCGAAAGACGGCAGGGGGCCGATCACGCGGTGGCCTCCGGGGCGGGCGCAGCTTCCGCGGCCGCCGTGGTCTTTTCACTGATCTTGCGCAGCGTGCGCGCGTAGACTTCGGCAACCTCCTCGGGAACCGAGGCCCCGAGCTGGAGGACGTAGTGGGCGGGCAGATGCAGGAGCTGCACACACACGGCCAGGAAGTCCGCGACGAACTCGCGAGCATCGATGGGCTCGTCGTTGTAACGAGCCGACACGACGGAGCCGTACCAGTAACGAATCAGAATCTTCGCCAGCGTGCGAGGCGTGGTGCCAATGTCAGCGCCCTCCTCGTCGACGAAGTTCTGAATCATGACGGTCAGCGCTTCCTCCATCTGCTGCGTGCGGTACTTGTAGTGCGCGTGAGCGGGGTGCGCCTCCGAGGAGGACTCGGCCCACAGGACGCAGTCCAGGGCGATGGCCGCGTCGGCGCCGGGCTTCATGGCGAAGCGCATCTCGCCGACCGCCCACTCGACGAAGGAGCCGGCGGTGATGCCGCCCTCGTCGAAGCCGCCCTCCGCCTCGTCATTAATGGTGACGTCGAAGAGCGCGTTCATCTCTTCGTGGCGTTGGATCGCGCTGCGCAGGATCGCTTCCTTGGAGGGGAAGTGATAGACGACGGCGGGGTGCGAAATACCGACTCGACGGCCGAGGTCGCGCAGAGAGAAGCCGTTGTAGCCTCGCTCTGCAATGAGAACCATCGCTGCCGAGAGGATGGATTCACGCGTCGCCTGTCCTACGGAATAGGCTCCACGGGCCTTCCTCTGGGTTGTCATATCATCTCCTGCTGTTGCGGACGTCACATACCGCTAGTCCGAAATACACACTGGTATTCAGTGTAGCGCGTAATCTCAGGGTTTATCAACATTCATGACAAGCCCGTCGAACGATCCGTTAATGTCAACTGTCACATTCTGACCATCCTGCACGTCTCCGCCGAGCAGCAGCACGGCCAGCCGATCGCCGATCTCGCGCTGAATCAAGCGGCGAAGCGGACGCGCGCCAAAAGCGGGATCGTAGCCCGTTCGGGCTAGCCAACCGCGAGCAGGTTCACTAACTGTCAAGTTTATCCTACGATCGCGCAGCCGCGCCTGGAGCGATGCAACCAGCAGGTCAACGATCTCTCCAAGATTTTCGCGGGACAAAGCGTCAAACATGACAGTTTCATCCAACCTATTGAGGAATTCAGGCCGGAAACTCGCCCTCACGACAGACATCACGGCATCCCTCTTACCCTCTGCTGTCAAATCGGGATCCGACAGGAATTGGGATCCCAGGTTCGACGTGAGGATCAGAATCGTATTCCGGAAGTCAACCGTGCGCCCCTGCCCATCGGTGAGACGCCCGTCGTCGAGAACCTGGAGCAGAATGTCGAAAATCTCAGGGTCAGCTTTCTCGACTTCGTCCAGGAGGACCACGGAATACGGCCGACGACGCACAGCCTCGGTCAGCTGTCCACCCTGCTCGTAGCCGACATACCCCGGAGGGGCACCCACCAAGCGGGCGACCGAGTGCTTCTCGGAGTACTCGGACATGTCGATACGCACCATGGCGCGCTCGTCGTCGAAGAGGAACTCCGCGAGCGACTTAGCCAGCTCGGTCTTACCCACGCCCGTGGGCCCCAGGAACAGGAAGGAACCGGTCGGACGGTTCGGATCCGACAGCCCCGCGCGGGAACGCCGAACGGCGTCCGACACGGCGCGCACGGCATCCTTCTGCCCGATCAGGCGCTTGCCCAGCTCGGCCTCCATGTGGAGGAGCTTGTCCGTCTCAGTTTGCAGGAGCTTACCCGTGGGAATTCCCGTCCACGCCTCGATGACCTCGGCGATCTCGGCGGGACCAACCTTCTCCGCGATCATGGGCTCTTCGTCGCTGCGAGCATCCTGGGCCTCCGCCTGCGTTTCCGCCTCGGCGATCTGGCGCTCGACGGCGGGAATCTCGCCGTTCTGCAGACGACCGGCTTCCTCCCAGCGCCCCTCGCGCACGGCGAGTTCGAGCTGAGTGCGCAGCGTATCGAGCTGGACACGCAGGTCGCCCACGCGGTTGTGGCCGGCCTTCTCGGCCTCCCACCGTGCGGTGAGGGCGCGCAGCTGCTCCTCGCGGTCCGCCAGGTCCGCGCGCAGCTTGCTCAGGCGATCCTGGGTCGCCTCGTCGAGGCTCTCCGGGTCGGACTCGGTCAGGTACGACTCCTCCATGCGCAGGCGGTCCACGCTGCGGCGCAGCTCGTCGATCTCCACCGGGGAGGAGTCGAGCTCCATGCGCAGGCGCGAGGCGGCCTCGTCGATCAGGTCGATCGCCTTATCCGGCAGCTGACGCCCCGTGATGTAGCGATTCGACAGGGTCGCGGCGGCCACGAGCGCACCGTCCGAAATCGTCACCTTGTGGTGGGCCTCGTACTTCGGAGCGATGCCGCGCAGGATCGCGACCGTGTCCTCGACGGAAGGCTCACCGACGAAGACCTGCTGGAAGCGGCGCTCGAGCGCCGGATCCTTCTCGATGTTCTCGCGGTACTCGTCGAGCGTGGTGGCACCCACCATGCGCAGCTCACCGCGGGCGAGCATGGGCTTGAGCATGTTGCCCGCGTCCATCGCTCCCTCGGAGCCGCCGCCCGCACCGACGACCGTGTGCAGCTCGTCGATAAAGGTGATGATCTGCCCGTCCGAGCGCGCGATCTCAGCGAGGACTGCCTTGAGGCGCTCTTCAAATTCGCCGCGGTACTTGGCTCCCGCGACCATCGAGGAGACGTCCAGCGAGATCAGGCGCTTGTCGCGCAGGGACTCGGGGACGTCACCGGCGACGATGCGCTGGGCCAGTCCTTCGACGACGGCGGTCTTGCCGACGCCGGGTTCGCCGATGAGGACGGGGTTGTTCTTCGTGCGCCGGGACAGGACCTGGACGACGCGGCGAATCTCGTTGTCGCGCCCAATGACGGGGTCGAGCTTGCCTTCGCGCGCGACCTCGGTCAGGTCGCGGCCATACTTCGACAGGGCCTCGAAGGAGCCTTCGGGGTCCGCCGAGGTGATCGGCTCGGGCCGCAGCTGGGCCAGGGCGGCGCTTAGCGCGTCGGCCGTGGCACCCCCCTGGGTCAGGATGCGCCCCGCCTCGGTGTCCGAGGCGGCCAGCGCGATGAGCAGGTGCTCGGTCGAGACGTACTGGTCGCCCGACTTCTCCGCGAGGCGGTCGGCCTCCTGGACGGCGGCGAGCAGCGCGCGCGAGGCCTGGGCGGAGCCGGCGGACGCGCCCTGGGTGCTCGGCAGGGCCACGAGGGCGTTGCGGGTGCGTGCGCCGATCGCGCGGGCGTCCGCGCCCACGGCCTCGAGCAGGGACAGGGCGATGCCTTCGCGCTGCTCGATGAGGGCCTGCAGCAGGTGAATGGGTTCGACCTGCGGGTTTCCAGCCGCCGAGGCGGACTGGAGCGCGGAAGCGACGGCTTCCTGCGCCTTCGTTGTCATCTCACGTGCCATGAGATCGTTCCTCCAAATGGTTCATACGTGTCGCGCCGACCGTTCTCGGCGCCTCTGGTGAACACAACGAACCCAAAGTTGAGTCTATTCCACTCAACTTAAAATCTGTGAACGAGGCCGCAGCTCAGTCCTCAGGAAGCCAGGCGGGACCGCCGAAGCCGCGCTGATGCCCATCCGTCGGACCAGAACCATCCGAATCCTCAACCCCGTAGCGCTCCGCGAGCGCACGGAACAGCTGGAGCGTCGTCGCTAGCGCGCACATGACCTGCTGCACCAGCTGCGCATCCGTCGCACCGTACTCGTAGTCGCCATTCACCTCGGCGACGACGCGATCACCCTCGAGTTGCTCCGCCACGTAGGCCTTGGGCCACAGGAACTCCCCGTGCCACGCCTGCAGGAAGTCGCGCAGGTCGTCCCCGTATTCAAGGGGAATGAGCTGCTTCATGAACGCGACGATCGAGAGCACCTCACGCGTGTCACCAAGGAAGCGGAAGCAGAACAGGTGCCCCTCCCACAGACCGCACAGGTCCCCATCGTTATCGATACGCCATGCCCAGCCCTCAGAATCAAAGAGGAGCCCCAGTCGCTCCTGCGTGATAGGCCGGACCATATCGAAACGATTGGCCTCAAACTCCGAGTTACCCGTGGCGATTCCTTCCGCCGACGTTGCGCTACTACCTTTCCATTGTCCCATATCAGAGCGGATATCGTCCGCCGATTCGGCGCGGCGCGGCATCTCCTCGCCGTCGGTTCCGCCGTCGGCATCCGCCCGCCATAGCCAGCCCATGATGCTTCCCCTACTCATATCTGTCGTTCATGACGCGCCACTGCGTCGATACTTCGGGGGCGTGAGCGCGTCGGCCGCTCCCGTGTCTGCTGGACCTGCACACACCCATCGGCCTCCTTCCTCGCTCACCACGTCGTGCCATCAGCATGTGTATCACTACACCTTCACAGTAGCGCAGAATCCGCGAAATACCAATGGCCACGGGGCCTCGCAGGCCCCGTGGCCATGGCGCACACGCGCTCCGAGCAACCATCGTTGCAGCTCATCCGGGGGGAGATTCACACAACAGAAGCATCTGTCTATTGCATCACATTTACGCGCTGCTCTTGCACGACGACTAACTTTGGGCTATTTAGCTTCCCCTTGGGCGTCGCCCGAGCTCGCCTGCGGCGCCGATTCTCCCGCCGACGCATCCGTCTGAGCGGAGGCAGGCGGCATCCACCTCGCCCCGGGATCGCGGGGAGCCGCGGGCGCCCCCATGGCGTTCGGGGCGCCGGGCACAAACGGGGCACCGGGTGCGCTCGGCGCGGACCCACCGGTCGGAGGAAGCGGAGCACCGGGTGCGCTCGGCGCGGCCCCAACGGTCGGAGGAAGCGGCGCACCGGGCGCGCCCATGGCGTTCGGGGCGCCGGGTGCAAACGGGGCGCCGGGTGCGCTCGGCGCGGACCCACCGGTCGGAGGAAGCGGAGCACCGGGTGCGCTCGGCGCGGCCCCAACGGTCGGAGGAAGCGGCGCACCGGGCGCGCCCATGGCGTTCGGGGCGCCGGGTGCAAACGGGGCGCCGGGCATCCCCGGACCCGCGGGAGGCATCGGCCCCCACGGGCCCATGGGCGCCACGGGCAGCGCCGGAAGCGGCAGCGCCGACGCGGTGCGCGCCACCAGCCAGCGCAGCACGCGCTCGGCGGGACCACGCGTGGCACCCAAGACATCCGAGACGACGCATCCGATCCCAATGACCGCCCACACGCCGAGCGCAATCAGCCCGGCAACGGCGACGCCCACCGACCTCACCCCGACCAGGCCAAGCGTCAGGAAGACGGCCACGAAAACCAGCGTCTGCGAGAGGTAGGCGGTCATGGAACGTCGGCCAATCGCACTCAGGAACGAGCGAACGGCCCCCAGTTCCTGTCTCGGGGCCTCGCCCACCTGTGCCACGGCCTCGCCCACCTGCGCCGGAGCCTCGCCCACCTGCGCCACGGCCTCGCGCGGACCGCCCCCCACGAGGGCCAGCAGCGCCAGCCATCCGCAGGCCCCCGCGACGCCCGTCGCATGGTAGAGAACGAAGGTCCCCCCGACGGACCACACCTGCGCCCAGTCCAGCTGTCCCATCGCGTAGGGCAGCGCACCGAGTGCCCCGACGAGGAGCCCACCACCGGCAATCGCGCACAGGGCACCCCGGTGTCCCCTCGGATCCTGCAGCGCCCCCCAGCGCGCGACGCCCACGCCGATCATGACGCAGGGGACAACGAGGGACGTCAATGGCGTCAGGAGGGTGGAGACGATCCACGAGCCGAACGACGTGAGAGGGTAGGTGGCCGTCAGGACCGACGGGCCGTGATACTCGAGGTTCATCAGGCCTGCACCCGCGGCCTCCGCCATCGCGCCGAGGGACAGGAGGCTGAGCGCCGCGAGGCACAGGCCCACCACGACTCGCAGCCACGAGCGCCGCATGACGATGAGCTCCGCGCACGTCACCGCGACCAGCCCGTAGGCTCCGATAATGTCGCCCGTGAACAACAAGCTATGAACGGCGCCGATCGCGATCATCCACCAGCCGCGGCGGCGGATCAGGCGCGAGGCAGCGCGGCGAGCGCGAGCTTCCACGGCCTCGTTGAAGATGTGCCACTGCATGGGAGTCCACCCGGCACTCAGCTCACGGGGCAGGGGATCGAGTGCGGCGCGGCGCTCACGCTCGATCGTGCGCCGGGCCATGATCACCATGCCGAAGCCGAAGAGGATCGAAAAGAGGGGGTATGCGCGGCGATCGACGAGCATGGCGCGCACGAGGAACCACCACTGGTCGGCGCTCGTCATCGCGTCGAGCGCCGCAAAACCGGCCCTGGGGTGCTCCGGGAAATAGCTCACCCAGAAGGGCACGTTCGCGAGGGCGATGAGGGCGAGCATGAAGCCTCGCGCGACGTCGGGCGCCGGGAAGCGCACCTGGCGCTCTCCGGTGAAGGACAGGGTGGACACTCGGTTTCCTTTCACTGCGCACACGTGCCCTCTCGGGCACACGGAGGGGGCGAGGCCGGGGAACCTCCCAGGACTCGCCCCCTCGTCGATGCGTCGGTCAGCGGATCGCCGCCATCATGGCCTGCTGGGTCATGAGGCGCTGCTTCTTGCCGGCACGCACGATGAGGACGATGCCGACGATCACCGCGACGAGGCCAAGGACGCCGACGATAGTGGCCCACACGAATGACATGATGAAGGCCATCATCATGTCGTCGACTTTCATGGGGAAGGCCATCAGTTCCGCGTGCGCCGGCATGCCCTCGCACGACAGCTCATAGCGCCCCGCGGGCACCATATCCGTGGTGAACATGCTTCGGTCCGTCGCGTCGTAAGCCTTCAGCTGAAACTCGGCGCCGGTCGAGTCCTTGAAGGAACAGGACGAAGCCTCACCGCCGCTGATCATCACCGAGTACGGACCGGATTCCTCCACCGTGACGGAGCCTCCATTGTGCAGGTTTGTACCCTCGGAGAACTTCTCAAACGAGCCCCCCACCCCGTTGACCAGCG
>CATWCG010000048.1:0-9445 GCA_958349165.1 uncultured Actinomyces sp.
GCGGCGGCCCGTTCGTCGAGGAGACGAGCACCGCGCAGCAGGCGGACCAGGGCGCGTGTCATGTCCGCGTAGGTGTCCCGCTCCCCCGCGAGCTCCTCGCGCGAGCCGAGGCAGCGGGCGTGGGCCGCGATGGTGCCCGCGTCCCCGCGGGCGGCGGGCCCGGAGATGCCCGCGACGCCCTCGGTGAGCGCCCGGTCGAGGGCGGCCTCGAGGAGGGGACGCACGTACAGGGCGGGGTTGTCGATGCCGGCCGCGGCGAGGATGCGCGTCGTCTGGACGGTGATGCCGGCGATGAAGTTGGCGCCGTGGGCGAGGCCCGCATGGTACAGGGGGCGGTCCTCCTCGGCGACGACGACGGGTTCGCCGCCCATTTCGACGACGAGGGCCTGGGCAATCGGCAGGAAGGGCGCCGCCGCCGTCACCGCGAAGGGGGTGCCCACGAGGCGGGCCACGTCGACGCTGGTCCCCGTGAAGGTCATCGCCGGGTGGATCGCCAGAGGGATCGCCCCGGCGGCCGAGGCCGACGCCAGCAGCCCGACGCCCGAGGCACCCGACAGGTGGATGACGATGTGGCCACTCTGCCAGGCGCCGAGGTCGGCGAGGCCGGACGCGAGGGGGCCGATCTGGTCGTCGGGCACGGCCAGGATGACGACCTCGGAGCGTCGGGCGACCTCCTCGGGGGACGCCAGGGGCACCCCGGGCAGCATCGCGTCGGCCCGCTCGCGCGAGGCGTCCGACGAGGCGGAGACGGCGACGATCTGGTGCCCGACGGCGCGCAGGGCGGAGCCGATGACGGGGCCGACGTGGCCCATGCCGATGATGCCGATACCGAGGCGTCCGGGGGTGCTCATGGTGTCATTGTCGCCGATCCGCGCCTCACTCGCCGCGCGCCGTCGCGCGCGAGGTCGCCTCGACGACCTCGGTGACGCGCGAGAGCCAGCGTTCGGGGGCCTCGGCCTCGCGGCGCACCTTCGAGGCCTCGGACAGGTCGGCCCACAGCTCCAGGGAACGGCCCGCCTCGACATGCTCGGCCATCGACGCGACCGGGCCGGGGACCAGCTCCGCGCGCACCGAGGCAACGCTTCGCCACCGCTGGATGGGCCCCTGACGCACGGACACCGACTGGATGCGCGTGAGCGGGATGATGGAGAATCGCAGGTTAAAGAACCCGTCGCGGATCGCGAACACGGCATCGGTCAGGGCGAAGGCGCGACGCTTGTACACGAGAGGATCCAGAATCCTCGCGCTCTGCGGGATCGGTGTCATCCAGCGGCCCTCGCGTGTGCCCGAGCGCAGGGACTCGATGAAGCCCTCGGGATCGTCCACCCCGAGGTCGGGGATCGCCATCGCGATGGCGCGCAGGAGATCGGCTCGGTTACCCACGGGCAAGAGCACGTCGGAAGCGACGTCCACGGCCATGCCCTTATTCTTCTCATCCTTGGTGGTCGAGGCGTTACCCGCCTGCGTGATTTCCACGCGATACCAGCCGAAAATACGCCAGATCAGCGGCTGGGTGACCTGGAGGGCGTGAATGCGCCCCGGGGGAATCGTCACCTGGCGGCGGGCCGTCAGGCCTCGGCTGATGCGCACGCCGTCGGCCGCGATGGACGCCGTGAAACCGAACTCTCGATCAAAACGCGCCCAGACGCCCGCCAGAAGGCTGAACGCGCCCGCCAGGATGCCCAGGAAACTCATCACCGACGTCACCCCGACGACGCCCACGAGGAAGCCGTTAAGGCCGAGGAGGAAGACACCGAAGAACAGGGCCACGGCGTTCTCAAAGGTCGCGAGCATGGAGGCCAGGAGCTTGACGAAGCCGACCCTGAAGACGCGACGCTCGGGGGCCTCCAGCGGGGACGCACCACTGCGGTACCCCACGGTCGCGGCCACGGCGTCGGCGCGAGGAGCCACGGCCTCGTCGATCGCGCCCGAGGCCAGGGCGAGCAGGAGCGCACGCAGCTCTTCGAGGCGGCGGCTCGTGAGCAAGCCCAGCTTGATGCTCGAATCCTGGCCGCCGGCGACCTCAATGTCGAGGTACCCCAGGCCGACGATGCGACCGAGGAGCGAGTGGGAGACGTTCACCGTCTGGATGCGCGACAGGCGCGCGTGGCGCTGGGTGCGCTTGAGGATACCGGCGCGATACCACACGGCGGTCGAGGTCACCGCATAGCGCGTCATCTTCCACGACAGGTAGCAGTAGACGACACAGAGAGCCAGGACCGCCACGACGACAGCAGCGAGGCCCAGCAGGACACTGACGCTCCCGAACAGGGCGGGCTCCTCGCCCGACAGCCACGCCGCAATGGCCGACGCATTCGCCAGGGTCACACCGCCGATGATGCCCATCACCGATCCCGCGACGCGGGGAAGGTAGGTCAGCGGGTGAAGCGGCTTCCATTCCTCGGGGGCGACCCCGTCAGCGGACAGGTCCTTACTCATAGGCCCATCAGCTCCGCGGAACCGCGCTCGGCGAGGACGTCGCGCAGACCCACCGCGTCGGCGACGGGAACGCCGCTCAGCGTTGCATCGGTGTGGGCGCTCGCGGTCGAGAGCTTGATCGTGGCGATTCCCATGAAGCGCAGGACGGGCCCCTGCTTGATGTCGACGTACTGGATGCGGCCGTAGGGGACCATGGTGAGGGAACGGTTGATGACGCCGCGGCGGATCACGAAATCCGTCTCCGCCAGGGCGTAGCGCAGGGCTCGCACCTGGGCGGGGATCAGCCACAGGCACAGCAGGGCGATGAGCGCTGGGACGAGCATGAGCCACCACAGCGCGGGGATGTCGACGATGAGGACGAGGGCCGAGATCGCGCCGCACAGGGCGCCGCACAGGGCGAGGGCGTTGCCGAGGCGCAGGGCGGCGAGCTTGGGGGATACGTGCTGGAATTCGATGCCCGCAGGAGACAGGACATCCGCTGTATTTCGAGGGGACATGCTTCAATTCTTGCATAACATTTCCACAAACTTTCTTGTTGATCGAACGAGGGTGCCCGATTCGCGCGAGGAACAGGCGCCGACATCGCCGCGCGACTCACACCGACCTCCCAGGAAACATTCAGACTCATGGGCGACACTGACACCATGAGCACCACCGGATCAGAGGCAAAACTGCTCGTCGTCGACGACGAGCCCAACATCCGCGACCTCCTCGCCTCCTCCCTGCGTTTCGCCGGCTTCGACGTCGTCACCGCCGAGGACGGAAGCGGCGCATTTCACGAAGCCCAGGCCTCGCGCCCCGACCTGATCGTCCTCGACGTCATGCTCCCCGACATGGACGGCTTCACCGTCACGCGCCGCCTGCGCGACGCCGGCATCACCACCCCCGTCCTCTTCCTCACCGCGCGCGACGACATGCGCGACAAGATCCAGGGCTTGACCGTCGGCGGCGACGACTACGTCACCAAACCCTTCGGCCTCGAAGAGGTCGTCGCGCGCATCCGCGCCATCCTGCGCCGCACGATGGGCGCCGAGGAGGACGACGCCTTCCTGCGCGTCGGAGACCTGGTCATCGACGAAGACGCGCACGAAGTTACGCGCGCAGGCGTCCCCATCGACCTGTCCCCCACCGAGTTCAAGCTCCTGCGCTACCTCGTCATCAACGCCGGGCGCGTCGTGTCCAAGATGCAGATCCTCGACCACGTGTGGGAATACGACTGGGACGGCGAGGTCGCCATCGTCGAGTCCTACATCTCCTACCTGCGCCGCAAGCTCGCGGTCGAGGGCGCGTCCGGGGAGCTCATCCACACCAAGCGAGGCGTGGGCTACATCCTGCGTGCCGAGGAGTGACGTGCACCCCAGCCTGGCTCAACGCGTCGAGGCCTGGTGGGACGCCAAACCCCTGTCCTCGCAGCTCGTCACGCTCATCACCTTCCTGCTCGCCGTCGGCCTCTCGCTGTCCGGCACGGTCATGATCGGCCTCCTCCAACGCCACCTGACCTCGCAGATCGACGACCAGCTGATCGCCACCGCGCACACCCTCCAAATCTCCGCCTCCACCGCGACCTTCTCCGCCGACGGCCAGGGCGCCATCCCCACCCTCTACTACATTCAGATCCGTGACACCAGCGGAAACGACCGCTACTTCTACTCCGAGGACACGCTCAAGGCCTCGGGCACACCCAACCTGCCCGAGCTCGTCGACACCTCCTCCGCCCCCGTCTCTTCCTTCCGCACGCTGCCCATCACCGTCTCCTCCTCGAAGATGGGCCTCGGATGGCGCGCCCTCGTCGTCCCCGTCTACGACCAGGACTCCGGCGTCTTCTCCGGGTACATGACGATCGCCCTGCCCCTGTCCGACGTCCAGCACACCCTGCGCACCACGGCCTCGTACTTCGCGGTCGCCGGCTCAATCATCGTCCTCATTGGCGGATGGGCGGGCCGCGTCCTCGTGCGCCGCGCCCTCCTGCCGCTGCGCTCCATCGAATCCACCGCCGGCAAGATCGCCGCCGGGGACCTCACCAAGCGCGTCACCCCCCACCCGCCAACCACCGAGGTCGGCTCCCTGGCCCTCTCCCTCAACTCGATGCTCACCCAGGTCGAACAGTCCTTCGAGGCCCGCCAAACCTCGGAACGCAAAATCAAGCGCTTCGTCTCCGACGCCTCCCACGAGCTGCGCACCCCCCTGGCGGCGATCTCCGGATACTGCGAGCTCTACTCCATGGGCGGCGTGCCCACCGAACGCATCGACGAGGTCATGGGCCGCATCGGCTCCGAGTCGGCGCGCATGGCCAACCTCGTCGAAGACCTCCTCACCCTCGCCCGCCTCGACGAGGGCCGCCCCCTCGACATCACCGACATCGACCTGGTCAAGCTCGCCGACAACGCCGTCTTCGACCTGCAGGCCCTCGACCCCACGCGCACCGTCGGGCTCATCGGCACCAACGGGCGCACGCCCCCGATGACCCTCATCGTCCCCGGCGACCGCGACCGCCTCTCCCAGGTCTTCACCAACCTGATCGGCAACATCGTGCGCTACACCCCCCAGGGCTCCCCCGTGGAGATCGCGCTCGGACGCAGCGGCGACACCGCCATCGTGGAACTGCGCGACCACGGTCCCGGCATCGACGAAACCGACCGCGGCCGCGTCTTCGAGCGCTTCTACCGGGCCGACTCGTCGCGCAATCGCAAGTCCGGCGGCTCGGGCCTGGGCCTGGCCATCGTCTCCGGCATCCTCGCGGCGCACCGCGGCAACGCCTCGCTCACCAAAACGAAGGGCGGCGGGCTGACCGTGCGCATCGAGCTCCCGACGGCGTGAAAGACGTAACGAAGAGGCGCACACATGGGTATTTTTCCCTGTTTTTCACACATTTCTGGCCGGACAGTTCCCAGCAAACCCTAGGGATTTTCCCCGATTTTTGACCAACGGACGTGACCTCGGGGAAAAAGCGCACTAGCATAGCTGGGTATCCCTCAACAAGGAGAGTGGCCCATGGGTGCACAAGCACCTCAGTGGCTGCTGACGTCGTTCGTCGACGCCATGCAGCAGATCGGCGCAACCGCGACCGACACAGACCTCAAACATGAGGGCACGGACCTCATGCAGCGGTGGAGCGCGCCCAACCGGCAGTTGCACAACCTGCGTCGTCTCATGAACACGCTGACACACATCGACGAGATCGCTTCCTCCGCGCACGACCCCGACATCCTGCGCGTCGCCGCCTGGTACCACGGCGCGTTCCTCAACAAAGCTCTCGAGATTAAGCTCGGCGGCTTCCAGGCGAACTTCGCTGCCACCCGCTGCATCGACCACGCGCACAACCGCCTCACCAACCTCGGCGTTCCCGAAGAGGTCGTCGCCCGCATCGATGAGCTCATCGCCTTCCTGACGCGCCACCGCGCCCCGCGCACCGACTTCGACGCGCAGGTGCTCGTCGACGCCGACCTGGCGTGCCTGTCGTGCAGCCCGCAGGATTACAAGAAGCTGCGGTGCTCACTGCGCGCCGAGCTCAGCGAGCTCGACGACCTGCAATTCGTCAAGGCCCGCATCGCCCTCCTCAAGAAGCTGCTTAGCTACGAGACGATCTACCAGTCTCCGCTCGGCTCCGCCTGGGAGGACACCGCCCGCGCGAACCTCGAGGTCGAACTGACGCGCCTGGAGCGAGACAAGACCCAGCTGTGCGAGGCCACCCACACCGAGGACACGGACGACGCCGACGATGCGGACGACGCCGACGAGGTCGTAGAGGACTCCACGACCACGACCGGCACCCTGATCATCAAGCGCCGTTCGATCAAGAAGCGCGTACCCGTCGCAACTCCCGACAACGAAGCCACGTCGTCCGGCGTCCTTCCCCGCAAGATCGAGGAGCCCAGCGGTTCCGACGAGCACGAGGAGGCCACCTCCTCCCTCGAGTCCGCGGTCGAGTCGCTCGACCTGCCCAACGCCGACTGAGCCCGTTTCACGCGTCTGTCACGGCCCGGCGCGCCACACGGCGCGCCGGACCTCGCGTATCCACAGGGGGCCGCCCACCCGATCGCTGTCCGCGCCGCGAGCCTCGATCGGTGCGGCCTCTCGAAGCCCCGCCGCCACGGGCGCCGTGCCCCTCCACGGGCGCTGTGCCCCTCCACAGGTACCGTGTCCCTCCACGCGGGCTATCCACAGGCACGTGTTGGCGCGGGCAGTTATCCACAGGGCGTTGTTTCCGCCTCGATTATGCGTTGTCACGCGCGTAGCGTCGAGAGTGACGGGCCCACCCGGGGCCCCACAAAGGAGTGACATCATGACCGCTTACGCCGTTGACGCCGAACAGGTATCCGCAGCATCCGCACAGGCCTGCGCAACCGCCTCCACGATCCGCACCGAAGTCGACACGCTCATGTCCCAGCTGCTCGCCCTCCAGGACTCGTGGACGGGCGGAGCACAGGCCAACTTCCAGGCCACGATCACCCAGTGGCAGGGCATCCAGGCACAGACCCACGACGCGCTCGATTCCATCTCCACGCAGCTGCAGGCCGCGGCGACCACTTACGCGGACGCGGAGGCGCACTCGTCGGCCCTGTTCGCCGGCGCCTAGACATGCAGCGGAGGCGAGACGCGTCATCCCGCCCCCGGTGCAGTGCGCGTCGTCCGCCAGACACGCGCCTGGGGGCGGGACCCCGTGCAACAGGGTGCCCTCGGCCTCGCCGCCCCGCCAGACATGCGCCTGGGGGCGGGACCCTCACGGGCCCCGCCCCCAGGCGGATCAGCGTTAACGCCGAGCGGCTCAGTACATGCCGCCCATGCCGGCGCCAGCCTCGTCGCCACCGGCGGCCGGCGGCTCGGGCTTGTCGGCGACGACGGCCTCGGTCGTCAGGAACATGCCCGCGATCGACGCGGCGTTCTGCAGCGCGGAACGGGTGACCTTGACCGGGTCGGAGATGCCGGCGGCCATGAGGTCGGTGTACTCGCCGGTCGCGGCATTCAGGCCGTGGCCGGGCTCCATGTTGGCGACGCGGTCGGCGACCACGCCACCCTCGACGCCCGCGTTCTCAGCAATCTGCTTGAGGGGGGCGGAGACGGACAGGCGCACGATGTTGACGCCGGTCGCCTCGTCACCGGTGAGGGAGTCGAGCTTGGGCAGCGCCACGGCGGCGGCCTGGATCAGGGCGACGCCGCCGCCGGCGACCAGGCCCTCTTCGGAGGCCGCGCGAGCGTTACGAACGGCGTCCTCGATGCGGTGCTTGCGCTCCTTGAGCTCGACCTCGGTGGCCGCGCCGGACTTGATGACGGCGACGCCGCCAGCCAGCTTGGCGAGGCGCTCCTGCAGCTTCTCGCGGTCGTAGTCAGAGTCGGTGTTCTCGATCTCCTGGCGGATCTGGCGCACGCGGGCGTCCAGCATGTCCTTGTCGCCGGCGCCCTCGACGATGGTGGTCTCGTCCTTGGAGACGACGATCTTGCGGGCGCGGCCCAGCAGCTCGAGGTCAGCGTTCTCGAGGGAGAGGCCGACGGTCTCGGAGATGACCTGGCCGCCCGTCAGGATGGCCATGTCCTGCAGCATCGCCTTGCGGCGCTCGCCGAAGCCGGGGGCCTTGACGGCGACAGACTTGAAGGTGCCGCGGATCTTGTTGACGACCAGCGTGGCGAGGGCTTCGCCCTCGACGTCCTCGGCGATGATCGCCAGGGGCTTGCCGGTCTGCATGACCTTCTCCAGGACGGGGACAATGTCCTTGACGTTGGAGATCTTGGAGTCCATGAGGAGGACGTAAGCGTCCTCGAGGACGGCTTCCTGGCGCTCCTGGTCGGTCACGAAGTAGGCCGACAGGTAGCCCTTGTCGAAGCGCATGCCCTCGGTGGTCTCCAGGGTGGTGTCGAAGGAGTTGGTCTCCTCGACGGTGACGACACCCTCGGCGCCAACCTTGTCGAAGGCCTCGGCGATGAGCTTGCCGATGGCGGGGTCGTTGGCGGAGATGGAGGCCGTGGCGGCGATCTGCTCGGTGGTTTCGACGGGCTTGGCGTCGACGTGCAGCTGGGCGACGATGGCCTCGACGGCCTGGTCGATGCCGCGCTTGAGGGCGATCGGGTTGGAGCCGGCGGCGACGTTGCGCAGGCCCTCGTGGACCAGGGCCTGGGCCAGGACGGTCGCGGTGGTGGTGCCGTCACCCGCGACGTCGTCGGTCTTCTTGGCGACCTCCTTGACGAGCTCGGCGCCGATGCGCTCGAAGGGATCGTCGAGGTCGATTTCCTTGGCGACAGACACGCCGTCCTTGGTGATCGTGGGGGCGCCCCACTTCTTGTCGAGCACGACGTTGCGACCCTTGGGGCCGAGCGTCACCTTGACGGTGTCGGCCAGCAGGTTCAGGCCGTTCTCCATGCCGCGACGGGCATCCTCATCAAACTTGATGATCTTGCTCATTGGGAATATATCCTTCCGCGATGCGGATCGGGTCCGGTGCCCGCGACGGACGACCGCGCTTGGTGGGCGGCCTCACCGGACCTGTGGTCTTGTCACTCTCCATGTCGGAGTGCCAAGTACGATTCTGGCACTCACCAGCATCGAGTGCAAGGCGAGGTAGGGGACGTGAGTCCGATGCGCTCAGGGCGTAACGCGCGCGGCCCGGATATGCGCGAGCCGCCCGAACCCACGCGGGGCCGGGCGGCTCAGGGGATGCTCACGCGCGCTTAGCGCAGGACGACGACGATGTCAGGGTTTCCCAGGCCGCTCTCCTGGCGGACGTTGTCGATACCGAGCTTGGATGCGATGTCCTTCGCGGTCCCTTCCATGCTGGGGTCCTCGTAGTACACGGTCGAGGTCTGCGTCGCCCATCCGTCGGCGTTGGCCGCGGAGGTTCCGGCGTAGCCCGCCTGGTTGAGGATCGTGGCCTGCTGGCCGGCGTAGCCCTGGGTGCCGGTGCCGTTGAGGACCTGGATGACGGCGCCGTGATCGGGTGCGGAGGATGCCGCGGACGAGGAGGGGCTCGGCGAGGGCGTGGCTTCAGTGCCGCTCTGGGCGGGCGCGGCACTGGAG
>CATWCG010000049.1:0-9301 GCA_958349165.1 uncultured Actinomyces sp.
GAGCAGGGCCATTGCTTCGCCTCTCGGTCGTTTCGATTGGACACGCGGATTCCCGCATGCCTGGACGACCGGGAAGGCCGCCCGCTATCACGTCACAAAAATAATAACCGATATTGTCACACTAGCAACATTCATCACGGGGTGAACGTGATTTATGTGCGAGCTCTCATGCCTAGTTTTATTACCTATTGGCTAATAAAATAAAGGAGAGTCACGAAGCGCTGCGCAACGATAAGGACCAAAAACAACAGCAAAAAACCGATGTCGAGGGTCATTCCGTCGCCGATCCTCACCGGCGGAATGAAGCGACCGATCCAGCGAACCGGCGGGTCGGTCAACGCGTACAAAGCGTTCGCGACGACCAGGAGAATCCCACGAGGGCGCCATCCGCGCACGAAAAACGGAATCCACTCCAGGATCACGCGCGCGAACAGCACCATCATGTACAGGTTGATGAGGACGCTCAGGCCCCACGCAACCCACGACAGAACGACCACGATGGGACTCAGCCCTGGTTGTAGAGGGAACCGCGACGCGCCGAGGAGGAGTTATCGCCGGTGACCTCGACAGAGGCCGGAGACAGCAGGAACACGCGCGCCGTCACGCGCTCGATGACGCCGCGCAGACCGAAGGTCAGGCCGGCGGCGAAGTCAACGAGGCGACGCGCCTCCTCCTCAGCCATGTCCGTGAGATTAATGATGACGGGGGTGCCATCACGGAAGGCCTCACCGATGGTGACGGCGTCCGAGTAGGCGGTGGGGTGAATCGTCACGATGCGCGTGAGATCCTCGGAGGGTTCCTCGCGGCGAATGGCGGTCAGCGTCGGACGGGACACAGGAGTGATATCTGCCACAGGTGCTACCTCTTCCACCTCGTCGTACTCTTGGAAGTCTTCAAACTCATCGATGGGCTCCTCCGGGGAGTACCAGCCCATGAACTTACGTGCGCGCGCACCGAACGAATCGCTCATCATTCCTCCTTTTGGCGATGCATAGCCACAAGCTACAGGCGCTTGACGGCGAGGCGGCGCAGCGGCGTCGGCGCGTCGCAAGGAGCGGGGCGGCGAGGCGCGTCACGCGGGGTTCCACGCGCACAAAACCAACCGAGGCGACGGTTTGCCGCCGTGCGCTGGGCGCCCGCTCTCTCTCAGGCAGGCACGATAATGAGCGCTTGACGTCCGCACGCGGGATCGGCGCGATAGGAGAAGAGACCACCATCTTCGAGGGTGCAGCGCGGATCGATCTCCACGTGTACACCGGTATCGGCCAAAAGAGCCGCCGCGGCCCACGGCAGGTCGAGGGAGGGGGTCCCCCACGACGTCACAGCACCGATTCCCGGCATGACGGCCTCGCTGTCGCGAACCATCTGTGCGGGCACCTCGTAGCAGCTTCCGCAGATAGCGGGGCCGATCAGAGCATTGATCGGCCCATCGGCGAGCGCGCGGATCGCGTCGACAGCTCGGGTAAGGATACCGCCAAGCAGGCCGCGGCGGCCCGCATGGACGGCCGCGACGACTCGACCGCCGTCGGCCGCCAAGACGACGGGCAGGCAGTCGGCCGTCTGGACGGCGAGGCCAGGCGCCCCGGCCCACCCATGCGCATCGATGACGATGCCGTCGGCCCTAACAGGACCCCACTCCCCCGGCGCAGGGGCTTCAAGGCTCGACGACGCGCCCGCTAACCTCGGCGCCCCCTCGACGCGCGCCACAACCTCGACACGCGTCGAAAGCGTCTGATCCATCCAGACGACGTCGCGGCCGATCAGACGCGCCAGGGCCTCGCGGCGCTGGCGAACAAGCAGCGGATCGTCGCCCACGTGCAGTCCCACATTGCCCGCAAGCGGGCCGGTGCCCGGGTCGACCTCCGTCAGGTAGACCCGGGCACCGGCCAGAAGCGACGGTGTCATCAGCGCAGGAAGGGAGGGATATCGAGCTCTTCCTTCTCGGGCGCCTCGGGATAGATGCGGGGAACCTCGAAGGAGTGATCGGACTCGGACTCCTCGTACTCGACAGCAGCGGGCGTCTCGACGGCGGCAGGAGCGGCCTCACGGACCGGAGCAGCGACGTCCAGGCGGTGCTGGGGGCGACGCGTCGAGACCTGGCTAATGCGCTTCGTCTCCGCGGCAGGAGCCTTGGCCTCGGGGGCCGCGGGGCGCTTCTGCGCGACGGGAGCAGAGACGCGCGACACCGCAGGACGCGCCGGGGTCGCCTCGGCCACATCGTCGAAGCCAGCAGCAATGACCGTCACGCGAATCTCGTCACCCAGGGTGTCGTCAACAACGACGCCGAAGATGATGTTCGCCTCGGGATGGACGGCCTCGCGCACGAGCTGCGAGGACGCGAAGACCTCCTGCAGGCTGACGTCAGAGCCACCCTGGAAGAACATGAGCACGCCGTGGGCGCCGTCGATCGAGGCCTCGAGCAGCGGGGAGGAAATGGCGCTCTCGACCGCGCGCAGCGCGCGATCCTCGCCCGTGGCAGCACCGATACCCATGAGGGCGGAACCGGCATCCTTCATGACGGACTTGACATCGTTGAAGTCGACGTTGATCAGACCCGGAGTGGTGATCAGCTCGGTGATGCCCTGGACGCCGGAGAGCAGCACCTGGTCGGCGGCGCGGAAAGCATCGAGCACGGAGATGGAGACGTCGGAGATCTCCAAAAGACGATCGTTAGGGATGACGATGAGGGTGTCGACCTCTTCGCGCAGCGTGGTCACGCCACCCTCGGCCTGCGCCGCGCGGCGGTTCCCCTCAAAGGAGAAGGGGCGAGTCACGACGCCAACCGTCAGCGCGCCAGCCTCGCGGGCGACGCGAGCGACGACGGGGGCCGCTCCGGTCCCCGTGCCACCGCCCTCACCGGCGGTCACGAAGACCATATCCGCACCCTCGAGCGCGGCGGCGATCTCGTCGATGTGATCCTCCGCAGCCTTACGGCCGACGGCAGGATCCGCGCCGGCACCCAGGCCGTGCGTCAGTTCGCGACCGATATCAAGCTTCGTCTCAGCATCGGACATGAGCAGAGCCTGCGCGTCAGTATTGACCGCGATGAACTCAACGCCCTTGAGGCCGACCTCGATCATTCGGTTCACGGCGTTAACTCCGCCGCCGCCGACGCCGACGACCTTGATCACTGCCAGGTGGTTTTGCGGTGTCGCCATGGATGTCTCCCTTGCATCAGACCCTCAACCTTTAGTTGAAGGTTGATGTTTAATGTGCTTCGTGTCGGAAAGAAATTAGGGGTCCGCGCGCGATCCTTCAAGCCAACACGCGGACAAAGAAGAAGACTTAACTGGTCACAGGGTGATTCGGAGACGACACGTCGTATGTCGTCGCCTGGACATTCGCCAACAAAGTGGCCAGCACCCGCGCCTTTTGAGGCGCGTCGGCGTTGGTTCCCCACTTGACACTCTGGCCCCCGCGCAGCGTGAAACTCACCTGCGTCCCCGTCGCGGTGATCGCCGAGACCTGGGAGCGCGTCGACTCATCGAGCGCGCCCAGAACGGAGGCGACGTCAGAGGCCCCCGTGGCGCGCTCGTCCGGCAGCGTCACGAGCGGATAGGTGCCCGCGCCACTGACCTGCTGGAAGGCCACCCCCTGGTCGTCCACCAGCCAATAGCCGCCCGAGGCGGCCTCGACGGCCATGCCCGTGCGCATCGTCACCGAGACCGTGAGGCTCGTCGGCCACCGGCGAGACACCGACGCCGACTTCACAGCGACGTTGGATTCGACGGCGCGCGCCACCTCCCGCGTGTTCAGACGCGTCAGCGGCACCCCCTCGAACGCGGCCACCGAGGAACGCACCGACTCGTCCGTGACGAGCGTCCCATCCTCGCCGGACACCTGAATGGCGGACGTCGACAGGGCGAACAGGGGCGAGAAAAACGCCACCCACGCCGCACCGCCCACGAGCGCCACCGTGATCACGGCGAGCGCCACGCGGCGAAGAAGGAGCAGGCGTCGCGCACGCGCGCGCTCGCGCAGCCGATCCCCCAGGTCCGCCGTCTCCTCGCTGCCCAACAGGGCAGCCGCATCCGCGGCCGCGATGGGCGTCGCCAGGGTTCCTCGCGCGCTTCGACGCGCAACCGCCACCGACGCCTGCTCGCCACCCTCATCGCGCGCCTGTCGATCCGAGCGCGCCTCGCGCGAGCCACGCATGCGAGATCCCTGCGAGGACCGGCGTTGAGAGGCCCCACCGCGCGCCTGGTCGCCCTCCGGAGACGACCCCTGTCCCGACGAGGCCTCCACCGCCTCGTCGGACGCCTTCCCGGGGGCGCTCGACGCCGCTCGTGACCGTTCGTGGCGTCCGCCCGGACGCCTCGGAGAGGGAGGCCTCATGCCTCCATCCGCTTCCACTCTTCCAGGACGTCATCCCCGCAGCGCGTGATCGAACCCGCGCCCATCGTGACGCACACACCACCCTCGGGGGTCACAGACGCCGCCAAGCGCGCGGCCTCGTGCATGTCCTCCACGTAGGAGGCGCCGGGAACGCGCGACGAAATCAGCGTCGAATCCACGCCCGGCTCGGGATCCTCGCGGGCACCGTAGATCCCCGCCAGGACGACATGGTCCGCGCCGGCGAGCGCACGCGCGAAACGCTCCGCAAAGATGCGGGTGCGCGAGTACAGGTGCGGCTGGAAAACGACCGTCACCTGCGCCCCATCGGCGACGACGCGAGCCTCTCGGATCGCCGCCTCCACCTCGGTCGGGTGATGCGCATAATCGTCAAACAGGCGGCGGCTGCCGACCTGGCCACGCGCCTCGAAGCGACGCGCCGCCCCCGTGAAGCGGCCCAACCCATCCGCAACGGCCTGCGGTTCCAGGCCGCACTCGATGCCGGCCACCCAGGCACCCGCTGCGTTCAGCACATTGTGCTCACCGGGCACGGACATGACCAGCTCGGCGTGACGCTCCCCCCACGCCAGGCGCGCCGTTGCCCCATGGGCCTTCACCCGCACATCGGAAATCTCGACATCCACCTCGCACAGCGCACGCTCCGGGCGCCCGTAGGTCACGACCCGCAGACCCTGCGCGCGCGCCGCGGCGGCCAGGCGCACAGCGCCCTCATCCTCCCCGCACGTCACCAGCAGCCCACCGGGCACCAAGCGCCTGGCAAACTCGACGAAAATATGCTCGAACTCCTCGCGCGAATGGTAGCGATCCAGATGATCGGGCTCCACGTTCGTCACGATCTCGATAGCCGGGGAATAGTTCAGGAACGAGCCATCCGACTCGTCGGCCTCGGCCACGAAGACGTCTCCGCCGCCCAGGTGCGCGCCCGTGCCCAGCTGGGGCAGCACGCCGCCCACAGCCACCGACGGGTCCAGCCCGCACGCCGCCAACGCGATCGCCAGCATTCCCGAGGTCGAGGTCTTACCGTGCGCACCGGCCACGCCCACGAAACGCATACCCGTCGCCGCCAGAGCCAGCGCCTGGGAGCGGTGAATCACCAGCTGACCACGCGTCCGTGCGATCGCCAGCTCCGGGTTGTCCTCGCGGATCGCCGTCGAGACTACGACCACCGAGTCCGGGTCCACGTGCGAGGCCTCGTGCCCCACGAAGACACGTACCCCGACGGAGCGCAGGTGCTCGAGCACGGCGGAGTCCTCGCGGTCCGAGCCCTCCACGGTCGCGCCACGCGAAGCCAACAGCTCCGCGACGACGCTCATGCCGGCACCGCCGATGCCAATCAGATGGAAACGATCCTCAAGCGTCGGCTCACTCATGGCCGCCCTCCTTCACCTGCGCCATAGCCAGATCGGCCAGCGCGCGGGCCGCTCCCGCACGCCCCAGCGACTGCGACGCAGCCGCCATATCCGCCAGACGCGTCGACCCCAGCAACGGGAACACGTTGCGGCGCACGAACTCGGCGGTAAAGTCCTTGTCGTCGATCAGCTGCGCGCCCCCGGCGGCGACGTGATCGGCCGCGTTCAGGCGCTGCTCGCCGTTGCCGATCGGCAGAGGCACGTAGATGCACGGCAGGCCCAGGGCCTCCATCTCGGCGACCGTTCCAGCACCCGAGCGGCACACCACGAGATCCGCGACGGCCAGCGCGTCCTCCATCGTCGTCAGGTAATCGATGACGTGCCAGCGATCCGCCAGGCCGGCGGCCTCGACGGCCTCCCTCACCGGCGCGTCCTTGCCGCGGCCCGTCAGGTGCACAACCTGGGCGCCCTCGGGCAGCGCGTCCGCCGCGCCCGTCATCGACTCGTTGACGTGCAGGGCCCCCAGGGATCCGCCCGTCACCAGCAGCGTCGGAGCGTCGCCGTCCACGCCCAGGCGCTCGGCCGCCTCGCCGCGCGCCCGCTTCGCCCCCTCCGCGTCCGCGCGACGGCTCGCCAGATCCGCGATCGCCGCGCGCAGGGGCAGACCTGTCACGACCGTCTCACCGCGCTTGGCCGCCAGCGGCGAGGACGGGAACGTCAAAGCGACGACGGCAGCGTGGCGCGCACCCACCTTGTTGGCCAGGCCCGGGCGAGCGTTCTGCTCGTGGATGACGATCGGGACACCCGCGCGCGATGCCGCGATGTAGGCCGGAGTCGACACGTAGCCGCCGAAACCCACGAGCACATCGGCACCCTGCAGGGCCTGCGCGCAACGCTTCACCGCATCCGCGAAGCGAGAGGGCAACGTAAAAAACGCCAGAGAGGGACGCCTCGGCAGAGGAACGCGAGGAATCTCCACCAGCGGGAAACCCGCGGCGGGAACCAAGTCGGCCTCAAGACCAGCCTTCGTCCCCAACACGACCACCTCGGCGCCGCTCTCACGCAGCTGCGCGGCCGTCGCCAACAGAGGATTCACGTGGCCGGCGGTCCCGCCGCCAGCCATCACAACCTTGACCATAAGCGTCTCCTTAACGCGAGTGCCTGACCTTCAGTTTAGCGAGCGGAGCGCCTGCGGGGTGCCACCCGCGGGTCCCGACCAGCCGAGGCCTCGTCCGGCCTCCCAATCATCCGCATCCCCGCACGCGCACGCGCGAAGGACGCCACGACCGCCACCGACGTGATCGTGAACAGGAACGACGAGCCGCCGTAAGACACGAGCGGCAGGGGCACGCCGATCACCGGGCCAACGCCGGTCACCGACAGCACATTGATGACCGTCTGCACACCGATCCACGTGCCCACACCCGACGCGGCGATGATGACGAAAAGATCCGAGGACTCGCGCGCCACGCGGAACATGCCCCACACGAGCAGCCCCAAGCACAGGAGCACCGCGAAAGTGCCAAGCAAACCGAACTCCTCGCCGACGATCGCGAAAATGAAGTCCGTGTGCGCGGCCTGTAAGTAGTTCCACTTCTCACGCGACGCGCCCGGCCCCAGGCCAGTGAGCCCACCCGAGCCCAACGCCCACAGCGAGTGGTCGATCTGCTCCGGCGCGGACTCATCCGGCCCCTTCGAGGTACCCGGCAGAACCGCCAGGATGCGCCGGATACGCGTCGGATTCGACAACACGAGCAGCACCAGAGTCGGCACCGCAACCATGACAAGCCCGCCGAACCAGCGCTTGGGCAGGCCCGCCACCCACACGGCTCCGAGCGCACCCATCGCGACAACCATCGCCGTGCCCATGTCGCGCCCCAGCATGACCGCTCCGAGAGCCACCAGGACCGGCAGGCCCACCGCAACGCTCATCGCCTTAATGTCGGAACGCTTCGCGGCCGACTTGGAGACCATGAACGCCAAAAATACGACGAGCGCGAGCTTCAAGAACTCCGACGGCTGCGCCATAACCGGACCCAGCTTCACCCAGTTCGCGTTGCCACCCTCGGAGCGGCCCAACGGACTGAGCACCAGCGACTGGAACGCAAGCGCCCCGACGAACATGGGTACCGCCATCCGCATCAGCCACCGCTGCGGCACCAGCTGCACGCCGGTCGCGATCAACAGCGAGACGACGATGATCGCCAGCGGGCGCGCATACGCCGTATAGGGGTTCTCCCCCTGGGCAATCGACGTAACGGTCTGAGCGGAAAAGCCCATGACCAAGCCGAACAAAGACAGCATGAGGGCCGGAATCACGACCAGGTAATAGGTCGTCACCGGGTTGTCTTCACGCTCACGCCCCGACCCGAAGCGAATCCGAGGCAGGGTCACGGTCGGGATATGCCAGCCGCGCTTATTCGTCGCCACCGGCGCTCCCCCACTGGGCAGCCAGGCGGTGCACAGCCTCTGCGAACACGTCGCCGCGCTGGCCGTAGTTGTCGAACTGGTCCCACGACGCGCACGCCGGGGCGAGCACGACGGTGTCACCCGGACGCGACAGGGCCACGGCCTCGTTGACGACCGAGAACATCCAGTCCTGGTGCCCATCGACCTCGACGACGGGCACCCCGGGCGCGCCGCTCGCCAGGGCCGCCACGAGGGCCCGGCGATCCGCTCCGATGACGACGACGCCGCGCAGGACCGGCTCAACCTGGCTGATAAGCTCCGTGAAATCCTGCCCCTTGGCGTCGCCGCCGACGATCCAGATCGCGCTGCGCGGGGGCAGCCCCGACAGGGAGGCTCGGGCCGCGTGCGCGTTGGTCGCCTTCGAGTCGTCGATCCAGGTCAGGTCCGCGGCGCGGGCGACGACGGCGCGTCGGTGCCCGGCGGGACGGAAGGAACGAAGACCCGCCTCCACGGCCTCGGGCTCCACGCCGTAGGCGCGCGCCAGCGCGGAGGCGGCCAGCGCGTCGGACAGAACGGCAGGCGAGGGGTGGGGGCCGAACGCCTCGGCGAGGTCAGAAACGTGGGCGAGGGCCAGGGCGTGGCGCGCCCGATCATCGACGAACGCGCGATCCACCAGCAGTCCCTCGACGATGCCGAACTGCGAGACGCTCGGCGCCCCGAGCGTCAGGCCGATAGCTCGTGCTCCCTCCACGACGTCCGCGTTCTCCACCATGGCCTCGACGCGGCGGTCTGAGGCCGGGTACACGCAGGCGCGCACCGTGTTCTCGTAGACGCGCGCCTTGTCGGCCGCGTATGCCTCTACGCTGCCGTGCCAGTCCAGGTGGTCCGCGTCCACGTTCAGGCACACGGAGGCGAGCGGACGCACCGTGCGCGCCGTGTGCAGCTGGAAGCTAGAAAGCTCAACCGCGAACACCTCGGCGTCGGAGTCGATCGCGCGGGTGATCGGCGTACCGATGTTTCCGACCTCTTCGGCCTTGACGCCCGAAGCGCGCAGGATCTGCCCGAGCATTCCGACGGTCGTCGTCTTGCCGTTCGTTCCGGTCACCGTCAGCCACGGGCGCCCCGCGTGAGGCCCCTCCTCCTGGAGGCGCCAGGCGAGCTCGACCTCGCCCCACAGGTCAATGCCCGCC
>CATWCG010000050.1:0-9209 GCA_958349165.1 uncultured Actinomyces sp.
GGCCAGCAGATGAGGAAGTACAGCGCGAAGATCAGGCCGTAGATCCACAGCGAGGCGGTCGGGTAGTTGAAGCGGTTGGCGTCGATGATCTGCTGTCCGACTTTGAGGACTTCGACGACGCCGATGAGGACGACCAGGGACGTCGTCTTGATCATGCGGGTGATGAGGTTGACGGCCGGGGGCGCGAGCCGACGCAGGGTTTGCGGCAGGATGACGCGGCGCATGGTCTGCCTCGGGGTGAGCCCCAGGGCGGACGCGGACTCGTACTGGTGGCGCGGGATCGAGATGAGCGCGCCTCGCACGAGGTCGCCCATCTCGGCGCCGCCCCACAGGGTGAAGACGAGGACGGAGGCGGTGATGCCGTTCAGGTTGATCCCCGCGACGCGCGTGAGCCCGAAGTAGGCGACGAACAGGAGGACGAGCTGGGGCATGATGCGCACGAACTCCAGGTAGAGCTGCATGAGCCAGCGCAGGGGGCGCCACCGCGAGCGCATGCCGAGGCCCACGAACACGCCGAGGATCAGGGACAGCACGACGGACAGCGCGGAGATGCCGACGGTGACGCCCAGGCCCTCGAGGATACGGACGAGGTTGCGGCCTTCAAAGATGACGTTAATTCCCAAATCCGCCACGGCGCACCTTCTTTTCGACGAGTCGGGCCGCGATGGACACGGGCAGGAGAATCACCAGGTAGGCGAGGACCAGCAGGACCAGCGCCTCGGAGGTGTTGTAGGACATACCGATGAGGTCTTTCGCGACGTACACGAGGTCGGGCAGCGCGACGACGGACACGACGGAAGTTTCCTTAATGAGGAAGATGACGTTGGCGGCCAGCGGCGGCACGGAGGTCGCGATGGCCTGCGGCAGGGCGACGTGGCGCAGCGTCTGCGTGCGCGTGAGGCCGAGCGCAGACGCCGACTCCCACTGGATGGTGGCGATCGAGTCGAGGCCGGAACGCAGGGCCTCCGCCATGTAGGCGCCACCCAGGAAGATCAGGCCGACGATCGCGCAGGTCTCGCCGCTCCACTTGATACCCACGCGCGGCAGGCCGAAGTAAATGAAGAACAGCTGCACGAGCAGCGGCGTGTTACGCGACAGTTCGACGTAGGCGGCACCGATCTGGGAGGCGATCGGAATCCGGTAGTGCCGGATCGCGGCCACCAGGAGGCCGACGGCGAGGGAGCCGACGATGCCGATGGCCGCAATCCTCAGGGTAAGGATGGCGGCGTCGACGTAGAGGGGCGCGTATCGCGCCAGGATCTCAAGATTCATAAGCGAAATCTGGGACGAGGCCGTGGCCGCGCCGGGCGATCACCCAAGGTGGGCGGACCCGTCAGGGGGCCACGGCCTCGTACCCGTGTCAGTTGGTGGAGGTGGTGTCCTGGCCGCCTTCGACGACCAGGTCGTCGGGGGTCGCGGCGTCACCGTAGACGGGGGCGAGGGTCTGCTCGTAGTCCTTGTGGAAGAAGTCTTCCTCGCCGAGCTCGACGAGCTCGTTGTTCAGCCAGTCCAGCAGCGCGGTGTTGCCTTTTTTGACGGCGGCCGCGATGTAGCTGGTGTCGCCCAGGCTCTTGATGCCGACGCTGAAGCCGGGGTGCTGGATCGCCCAGGCGATGACCTCGGTGTTGTCGGTGGAGAAGGCGTCGCCGCGGCCGTCCTCGAGGGCCTGGTAGGCGTCGGAGTACTGGTCGTACTTCTGGAGCTTGACCTCGGGGTGGTTGGCCTCGAAGTAGGCTTCGGCGGTCGTGCCCTTGGTGACGATGAGGGTCTTGCCGGCCAGCTGGCTCACGTCGGTGATTTCCGCCGAGGTGGGCGAGACGACGCCGAGGGAGACCTTGAAGTAGGGGTTCGCGAAGTCGACCTTCTCGGCGCGCTCGGGCGTGACGGTGAAGTTCGCGAGAGTGATGTCGACCTTGTTGGAGGCGAGGACCTCGGTGCGGGCGGCGGCGTCCACGGGGACGTACTTGGCGGTGACGCCCAGGTCGGCGGCGATG
Organism: uncultured Actinomyces sp.; assembly: GCA_958349165.1. GTDB lineage: Bacteria > Actinomycetota > Actinomycetes > Actinomycetales > Actinomycetaceae > Pauljensenia. Next base: position 1,995 of record CATWCG010000050.1, read on the forward strand.
CGGTCACCGTAGACGACGTCATATCCGGCGGGCTTGCCGTCGGCGTCGATGTAGCCGAAGGGGGCCTTGTCGGAGAAGATGCCGATGACGATCTCGCCGGCTTCCTGGATCTGCTCGGGGGTGCGGTCGCCGACCTGCGCGCCCGAGGAGGACGAGGAGGAGGCCGCGCCACCGGAGCATGCGGCCATGCCGAGGGCTGCGACCATGGCGACGGCGGCCGTGGCGAGTCGAAGGAATGGCTTCTTGCGTGCATGAGTGGCGCTCATGAGGGCTCCTGATCTGCGGGTTTGAATGAACGACGCCGGGGCGTTCGTCCTCGGCGTTGGTGTCGATGCTTCCACCGCGGAACGACATGTGCGAGGGACGTTTCCCGTTTTGAAACTATGTGACAAACGAATGGCAGGGCGATCGCCAGTATTCCGCTCCAGGACCTAGGGCCCAGAAAAACGTTAAAACCGTCACGCTACGGTGCGCCCACTCGCAATAAGCTGGATCAGCGCGCAAAAATTGCTCCCATGCCCAAGCTCCCGCGCACCGTGAACCTCCCCGTGCCGGCGAAGCCTACCCGCTATGAAATCCTGGAGGGACTGCGCATCACGGCGCCCGTGGCCGCCGGATACATCCCCCTCGGCCTGGCCTACGGCGTTCTGGTCATGCAGCTGGGCCTGCCGTGGTGGATGGCGCCCGCCCTGTCGCTGGCCGCCTACTCGGGGTCGGCGGAACTGCTCGTCGTCACCCTGGCCGCGCAGAACACACCCCTGGCCGTCATCGCGGTGACGATGCTCCTGGTGAACTTCCGCCTCCTGTTTTTTGCCTTCTCGTTCCCGCTGCACGCGATCGACGGCCGTTTCGCGCGCCTCTTCTCGATGTACGGCCTCGTGGACGAGGCCTACGCGCTCACGGCCGCCCGACCGAACGGCTGGACGAAGCCTCGGCTGCTGGCGATGCAGGTGACGTTCCACCTGACGTGGCTACTATCGGGACTGGTGGGCGTGCTCGCCGGGTCGCTGATCCCCACGCAGATCGCGGGCCTCGACTTCGCGCTGACGGCACTGTTCATCACGCTGACGCTGGATGCGGCGCGCACGTGGCGCGAACTGCCCTCGATCCTCCTGGCCGGCGCGTCCTTCGCGGTGGCCATGGTGGTGGCGCCGGGCCAGCACCTCATCGTCGCGCTCCTCCTCTTCGTCGCTTGTCTGTCGGTGCGCCACCTGTTGCATCGGCTCGGCATTGTCAGCGCCCCCGCTCCCCTGCACTCGGGCGACACGCCCGAGGCCGGCGCGCGCGAGGCGGGCACATCCGACACGGAGGTACCCGAGGCACAAGCGCGCGAGTCAGCGACACCCGAGGAGGCCTCGTGACTCCGTCCCTGCCCTATCTGCTGGCGATCCTGGCGATCGTCTTCATCATCGACTTTACGTTGCGCGCGCTGCCGTTCAAGATCCTGGAGCCGTTGCGCGACTCGCGCTTCGTCGAGGACATGGCGGTGTGGATGCCGCCGGGCATCATGCTGATCCTGGTCCTGTCGACGCTGTCCCAGGGCGCGCAGGCGGCGGGCGGGCGCTGGTGGGCGGCGCTGGTGGCCACGGGCGTCACCGTCGCGGTGCACCTGCTCAGCGGCCGCAAGCTCCTGTGGAGCGTCGGCATCGGGACGCTCTGCTACATCGCGCTGCTGAACTGGCTCTGATGAACTGGCTCTGATGAACTGGCTCTGAGCCCCCTCCCCCAAAGTCGCACGCAATTCGATTGCTTAAACTTTCAACATTCGCCACAAACGCTGCAATTCCAACGATGTGATTTCAAAGTCTGAAATACTCGCAGGGGAATTGCATGCGACATTGTTGGGGAACCATGCAGAATAGGCTGCCACGACAGGGCCCACTGGAGCCCCGACGAGAACGCGCGGCAGGAGGACCCGGCTGCGATGCCAGTGGATGTCGGCTGGACCCGGCCGAGCTTCGAGCCCAGCGCAGAAAAATGTCGCATGCAATTCGATTGCTTGAACTTTCAATATTCGCCACAAACGTTGCAATTCCAACGATATGATTTCAAAGTCTGAAATACTCGCAGGGGAATTGCATGCGACATTGTTGATTGACAGCCACAACTGGGCTCCCGCAGCAAACCACCCCGCCCGGATGCCGCCCGACAACAAACGGGCGCAACGGCACGGCGGCAAAACCGCTACCATTGTGCCCATGCACACAGAGTCGTACCTGCACCACGGACACACGGTCTACGAGCATCGCCTCGAGGTCCCCCTCGATCACCTGCGCCCGATCGGCCAGGACAACCCCACGATCGAGGTCTTCGCACGCGAGGTCGTGCGCAAGGGCCACGAGGACTCCCCCTACGCGGTGTTCCTGCAGGGCGGCCCAGGCTACCCGAGCCCGCGTTTCGGCACGTTTACCGGCGGGTGGATGAACCGTCTCCTGCAGGACTACCGCGTGGTGCTCCTCGACCAACGAGGCACGGGCCAGTCCACGCGCATGGACGCCCAGGCACTCTCCCACCTGGACACGGACGAGGACAAGGCCGCGTACCTGCGCTACTTCCGCCAGGACCAGATCGTCTACGACGCGGAGGCGCTGCGCCGCGAGCTATGCGGGGATGACCCGTGGACGACGCTCGGCCAGTCCTTCGGCGGCTTCATCACGACCTCGTACCTGTCGCTGGCCCCCCAGGGCCTGAAGGCCAGCCTGATCACGGGAGGCCTGCCCGGCCTCGTCCACGTGGACGACATCTACCGCCTCACCTATGAGCGCACGGCGGCGCGCAACCGCGCGTACTTCCGCCGCCACCCGGGCGATGAGCGCACGGTCCGCGAGCTGTGCGCGCACCTGGCGGACACGGAGGAGACGCTGCCGACGGGCGAGCGACTCTCCCCCACCCGCCTGCGCATGATCGGCATGATGCTCGGCGGCCAGGGCAACACGGACCAGCTGCACTACCTGCTCGAGGGCCCGTGGACGTCGGTTCGAGGCGAGCGCCGCCTCTCCTCCCAGTTCCTGGCTGCGATCGGCGCGCAGGTGGACGTCGCGCCGATCTACGGGGTGTTCCAGGAGTACATCTACGCGTGCGCGACGCCGGACCTGGCGGGCACGGCGACCCTCTGGGCGGCGGACCGCCTGGCCGAGGAGGTCCCAGGCTTCGCGAAGGACGCGGACCCGCTCGACGACAGCGAGCCGTTCTACCTGACGGGCGAGCACTTCATGCGCCGCGTCTTCGACGAGGACCCGGGCTTGGCACCCCTGAAGGGCGTCGCCGAGATCCTCGCGTCGACGACGGAGGCCGCCCCCGTGTACCTGCCGGACGTGCTGGCGCAGAACACGGTGCCGGTCGCGGCGGCCGTCTACTACGACGACATGTTCGTGCCGCGCGAGCTGTCCCTGGACACGGGCGACCTGATCGGCGCCCACCACTACATCACGAACGAGTACCAGCACGACGGTTCCGCCTATTCTGGCGGAAAGGTCGTCTCTCACCTGCTTGACCTGCTCGCGGACTGACCCGCGAGAGACGCTTCACTGAAAGGACTGGCCATGGCCTCGCCTCATTCCTGCCCCTGCCCCTGCTCCGGGTCCCTGCCGGTGAGCCCGACCCGCGCCGCGGGTATCGCGGTCGGCGCGGGCGCGACGCTCGCCTGGTACGCGCTGCCCGATTTTGTGCGCTCACGTCCGCTGCGCGCCCTCGTGAAGACGGGCCTGCTGGGGGCGATCGGTTGGTCGATCGTCACGATGCTGCCCGAGGACGGGGAGCTGCCGCCCTACGACGACGAGACGGACTGCTCGAAGGGGTCGCCGGTGGCGGGCGAGGATCCGCTCACGGGCGTCACGGAGGCGGAGCCGCGCGAGCTGGCGGTTCTGGCGGGCGCGGCGCTGGGGTCGGCGATGATCACGGTCGGCGTGGAGCGGTGGTTGTTCCGCCGCGGGGAGCGCCGCCGCGCGGAGGGCGTGCGTTTCGCTCACACGAGGCAGGGGCTGGTTCTCGGGGTCCTGGAGGCGGTCGGGTCCGTGGCGACGCTCGCGGGCGAGGCGGCGTCTTCTGCTCGGGACGAGGCCTAGGCGCGATTTCGGGTCACGCGCCGCCCCGGGGCACTGGGGCGCGTCGGCTCGTCATGCCCGCAAGCCTGCCGCGCGCCCGCACGCCGCGCATCGGTGCGCATCGGTGCGCGGTGGGCGGCTCTAGCTGAGGCCGCTCATGATGCAGATGAGGAAGAAGCCGACGATGACGACGGCGTACACGCAGGCGATGGCCTTGGCGCGCAGCTCGGGGAATCGTCCGCCGAAGCGCATGAAGGACAGGCGCACGCCTCGCGGCAGGGTTCGGTTGAACATGGAGATTTGGGCGGCCATGTATGCGCGAACGCCGATGACGGAGGCGATGTAGAGCAGGAAGACCCCCCAGCGGGCGCCGGGGAAGAGGGATCGGGCGACGCCCACGTAGAAGAGGAGGCAGCACACGCCGGAGGCGGCGGCGAACTTCCCGGCTGTGGTCACCACGGCGCGCACGCGGCGCAGCATGGTGCGGTAGGCGGCGGCGACGGCGGGCTGGATTTCGATCTGGTAGGAGGATCGTCCCGCGCCCCTGAGGGGGTACAGCAGGCAGTCGTAGGCGAACTTCGCTTCCTCGCAGCCGGGGTTGAGCTTGGTGGCCAGGCGAAAAGCCCACTGCGCGGCGTCGGGGTTGACGGGTTCCCAGACGCGCCCGTAGGCCATGAGGAGCTCGATGTCGTTGCGGTAGGTGTCGGTGGCGAGGTCTGCGGGGCCGCGGGCTTCCTCATATCGCCCGAGGGCGACCAGGGCGAGGGCGAGTTCGCGCGCGATCGCCGGGTTGTTGGGGTGGATGCGCGCGCCGGACGAGGCCATGGCGGCAGCGTCGGCGTTCAGCCCCTGTCGGCGCTGGGCTCGGGCCATGAGGACGAAGGGGTCGGCCATGTCATCGCCGTAGGAGTGGGCGCGCGTCGCGTATTCCTCGCACAGGGGGTACAGGCCGAGGCGGTCGGCGCAGGCGGCGGCCTGGATGTCTCGCCGGTAGCAGGCGTCCTCGCCGACGACGTCGATGCGTTCGAGGATGGTGAGGGCGGCCTCGTAGTCGTGTGTGGCGAGCGCGGCGTCGACGTCGGCGAATGTGGGCGTCGTCATGGCGAATACGATAGTGCCCGTGCGCCCTCCTGCGTGAGCGCGTCCACGAAACGCACCTCCCCGGGTGGGCGCGCCGGGCGTACCCCGCGGGTATCCTGATGGGAGCAGCGCGAGGCAACCCCGGCCTCGTCCGTTCAACACCGCACATAGAGGAGCCCCCCATGGCGACCGAGCCCGTGTTCGAGGCCATCAACTGGAACAAGATCCAAGACGAGAAGGACCTTGAGGTCTGGGATCGCCTGACGGGCAACTTCTGGCTGCCTGAGAAGATTCCGCTCTCCAACGACCTGCCGAGCTGGAAGACCCTCACCAAGGACGAGCAGCTCATGACGAATCGCGTGTTCACGGGCCTGACGCTGCTGGACACATTGCAGGGCACGGTCGGCGCGGTGTCGCTGATTCCGGACGCGCGCACCCCGCACGAGGAGGCCGTCTACACGAACATCGCGTTCATGGAGTCGGTGCACGCGAAGTCTTATTCGTCGATCTTCTCCACCCTGCTGTCCACGGAGGAGATCAACGAGTCCTTCCGCTGGTCGAACGAGAACGCGGCCCTGCAGAAGAAGGCCGAGATCATCAAGTCGTACTACGACGGCAACGACCCGGAGAAGCGCAAGGTCGCCTCGACGATGCTGGAGTCTTTCCTGTTCTACTCGGGTTTCTACGCGCCCATGTACTGGAGCTCGCACGCGAAGCTGACGAACACCGCGGACCTGATTCGTCTCATCATCCGCGACGAGGCCGTCCACGGCTACTACATCGGCTACAAGTACCAGCTGGCCGTCAACGAGTCGAGCCAGGAGCGCCAGGACGACCTGCGCGACTACACGTACTCGCTGCTGTACGAGCTCTACGAGAACGAGGAGCAGTACACGGAGGACCTGTACGATCCGCTGGGCCTGACCGAGGACGTGAAGAAGTTCCTGCGGTACAACGCGAACAAGGCGCTCATGAACCTGGGGTACGAGGCCTTGTTCCCGCATGACGCGACTGACGTGAACCCGGCGATCCTGGCGGCCCTGAGCCCGAACGCGGACGAGAACCACGACTTCTTCTCGGGTTCCGGCTCGTCCTACGTGATGGGCGAGGTCGTGGACACCGAGGACGAGGACTGGGACTTCTGATCCTGCCGCCGGCCGGGTGCACGTTGTGCGCCCGGCCGCGTTTTCTATGCTCTGCCGCGTCGTGTGCTGGCCGCGTTGTCTGTGCACGCTCCCTTTCTGCGGATTCCCACCCAAAAGTCGCACGTAATTTAACACGGTCATTTTTGGACATAGCCCACAAACGTTGCAATTCCAACGACTCGATTTCAATGTTTGAAATAATCGCGAGGGAATTACGTGCGACATTGTTGAGGAACCACGGGACCGGGACGAGGGCCGGCCGCGTGCCCAAACCTCTCCAGGCCCCCCAAAAGTCGCATGCAATTCCCCCAGGTCAGTTTTTGACACTGCCCACAAACGTTGCAATTCCAACGATCCGATTTCAATGTTTGAAATAGTCGCGAGGGAATTGCATGCGACATTGTTGAGGAACCACGGGACCACGACTTGACAACTGCAGGAATGCGGCGGCCGCATTCCTTATGCGGCCCGCATCATCTCTCCTTACGAGGCCCGCGCCCACTCTCGGCGTCGCCAGGCGTAGCCGGCGAGGCCGAGCAGGACGGCTCCGATACCGAGGTAGGGATACACCCCGGCGGCGCCGGCCTTGGGGAGCACGCCAACCTGGGTGTCGACGACGCGGATGCCGGGCAGGGCGGCGTCGCCGCTCGCGGCGGCGTCGGCGGGCAGGACGCGCACGGAGGTAAAGCCCTCGTCGGCGCCGAAATCGGTGGTGATCACCGTGGAGGCCGAGGCGTCGGTCCCCGCCTCGATGTGGAAGGCGACGGGGCGCGGCAGGAGCGCGTGCCCGGCGGGCGCGCGGGTTTCCACGAGCCAGTAGGTCGTGCCCGTCTCCAGGGGCGCGGTCACGAATCGCGACCCGCCATCGAGGACGGAGACCGGGGTGCCGGCTAGGGCCTCGTTGTCGTAGATCGCGAAGGCCGCGCCGTCCAGCGGGTACGTGCCGT
>CATWCG010000051.1:0-9054 GCA_958349165.1 uncultured Actinomyces sp.
GCAGGTCGCCGATGAGCGCGAAGAGGAGCAGGCCTCGGCGATGCAGATCATCCCCTCGGGTCCCGCGTTTAAGGGCACGCCGAACCTGCGCGCCTTCGTGCACATGATTTCTTCGGCGCGCACACACGTGACGATCACGAGCCCCTACTTCATCCCCGACGAGGCGCTCATCGCCGCGCTGACGAACGCCGCCCTGTCCGGCGTCGAGGTCGAGCTCTTCCTGTCCGAGCAATTTGACCAATTCTTGGTCGGGCACGCTCAGCGTTCGTATTATGGAATGCTCCTCAAGGCGGGTGTGCGCATCCACCTGTACCGCAAGCCGACGATGCTGCACTCCAAGTACGTGGTCGTCGACGGTAGCCTGTGCGCCATCGGATCGTCGAACATGGATGTGCGCTCCTTCGGCCTCAACTACGAGATCACGCTCGTCGCCGACGACGCGCGCCTGGTCGAGCTGCTGCACGGTAACGACGAGCGTAACCGTGCGCGCTCGCGCGAGCTGACCTACGAGGAGTGGCGGGGTCAGCCGTGGCACGTGCACTACGTCGACAACGTGTGCCGACTGTGGAGCTCGCTCCTGTGAGCGCCTCGGGGGACGAGGCCGTGGCCGGGCGCGCACACACCCCTCCTGCGCGGCAGAAAAACTGGGATCGCGCGACGATGCCGAACACAGTGTCCGCCTCGCTCGAGGTGAACCCGTTCGTCGGCGAGGGCGGCGCCTACGACCTAGTGCGACCCGCCTACCCGGACGAGGCCGTGACGGCGCTGCTGGGTGCCGCGCCCGTGCGGGGTGATGCGGCCGCTCAGCAGCCCCTGCGCGTCGCCGACATCGGCGCCGGCACCGGCAAGATGAGCGAGCTCCTGGCGCGTGCGGGGGCCATCGTGGACGCGGTGGAGCCCTCGGAGGCGATGCGCGCCCAGGCCTCGTTCATGCCGGGCGTGACGTGGCACGAGGGCGTCGCCGAGGACACGGGATTACCGGACGGTGCGTTCGATATCGTGGTGTTTGCCCAGTCCTGGCACTGGGTGGACTCCGAGCGCGCGGGGGTGGAATCCGCTCGCATCCTGGCGCCCGGGGGCACGCTGGGCATCGTGTGGAACCAGATGGACGTCTGCGTCCCGTGGGTGCACAGGCTCACGCGCATCATGCGGTCGGGGGACGTTCACCGGCCCGACCGTCCGCCCACGCCCGGCGGCGGGTTCGCGCCCATGCGCCTGACCCAGGTCGCGTGGGAGGACGTCATGACGCCCGAGCAGATTCTCACCCTGGGGACGACCCGGTCCTCCTACATTCGCTCGTCGGGGGAGGGGAGAGCTCGCATGCAGGCGAACCTGCGCTGGTACCTCTACGAGCACCTGGGCCACGCGCCGGGGGAGGAGGTCGCCATCCCTTACACGACCCTCGTGTGGCGCGCCGAGCGCGAGGGCGCGTGAGGCTGGCCGCCTCCTAGTCGAAGGTGATCTCGCGCTCGGTCTTGTTGTCGAACCAGCGGCGGCGGCCGTCGGGCTCGACGACGAGCTGAATGTCGGAGCCGACCGGCAGGAGGTAGATGCCGATGCAGGCCGGTTCGAGGGCGCACAGCTCGTTGAAGTCGACCACTGTCATGTTCGCGGGATTCGACAGGTACTCCTCGGTGTCGCGGTCTGACAGGACGCGCCATCCGGAGTCCTGCGGCGCGAAGGGCGTCTCGCGGGTCAACCACTTGATGTTGCCCGTCCGCTCGACGATCTTGCGCGAGACGATGGCCGCTCCGGCGTTTTCGATGAACGTGGTCATGCGTGCTCCTCCGTGTGTTTCTCGCTCCTGGCCTCCAGGTAGCGTGCGATGCGATCGGCCAGCGCCTGGCGATGAGGCCAGCGTCGAGCGACGTCGTACATGGTATCGTGCGAGCCCGTCAGCTCGATGTCGAAACCGGGATCGGGGGAGGCGAAGACGAGGTCGTACAGGGGGGCGAGCTCCTCGTCGGAGTACTGCTGCGTGGAGATCAGGTGGACGAGGGGGATGCACCCGTGCTTGTCGGCCTGTCCAAGCGGTACGCCTCGATCCATGAGGCGGCGGCACAGTGCGACGTCCCGGTCGACGTCGCGCGCGTCTTGCGCGAAGAGAATGTGCAGAGGGTTCGTTCCGTCCGTGGTGCCGGCGTTGAGAACGCAATCGCGGTCTAACAGGAAGTCGCACATCGGGTAACGCTGCGCGGGATCGGTGTTGCTGAGCGCCTCGATGAAGAGGCTCTTGCCCCACCGCACACGCTTTTCGTCCCCGTCGGAAAACAGTTCTTTGAATTGATCGAAGGTTCCCCTGTGCGCGACCGCAAAGATGGATGTCATCGGCGCTTCCACCCGCTATTCATCGATATGAGCCCTGTTTCTCGACGAAAACTCGACTCGATAGTTCCGTGGCTCATTATACCAATCGAGGAATTCCTTGGGAGTCATCTCGCCATTGACATACGATCTCCATACGTCACTGTACTTGTGACCGGGCTTATGCCCCATGTCCCAGATGCCCGCTCGGGGCTGGCCCGGCTGCCAATCGACAGGTTTGCCGCGCCAGTCATGCAGAACGCCGTCGGCATCGGTGAATGCCTTTCTGACCTTGTCCACAATTCCCGTGCGGAATGAGGGTCTATTCTTCGGGTTCAGGTACGGGCGCGGATCGCTGGGGTCAACGTGTGGGATCCCGTCGTCGTCCACAAACGTGCCGTAGTTGTGTGCCGGATCGCCCGAGTGCGGGTTTGGCGCGTCTGGCGTCTGCCCCTTCGCGTGGGGCGCGTCGGTCGAGGCTTTCGGCGCTGCCGGAGCGTCCACGTCGGCCTTCGGCGCGTCCGAGTGGGTGAGCTTATGGAGCCATTCTTTGAGCGACTTCAGGAGCTGATCGGCGTTGGTCAGCTTGGTGCCCAGGTTTGACAGCGATTCCTTCAGGGCCGAAATGCGCTTGGAGACGCCGCTCATCAGGGAGGCGACCTTGGTGGAAATCTGCTCCATGACGAGGGGGAAGGCGGTCCCGAAGGACGCGACCAGCTCGACCGCGTAGGACAGGATGGAGGCGACGACCTGGCTGATCGCGTCGCGCACGAAGTCGTGGACGAATTGGATGATCACCGCGCACACGTCGTAGGCGGTGCCGACCGCTCCCGAGAGCGCCCCCGTCATGGCGATGCCCTTGGTCGTGGCGCCCGACGCGGCGAAATACGCGGTCGCGGTGCTTCCCGTGAAGGACCCGTCGGGGAAGGAGGAACGAACGTCGCGCTCAATGTTGTCCGCCGCGGCCTTCAAGGTCGCGGCGACGTTCTTCCACGTCTGCCCGTTCGCGCGCAGCTGGTCCGCGTCCCCGGCGAGCTGGAGCAGCCAGTCCTTGAAGGGCTGAATATGGTCAAACACCCATCCGATGCCCCACGCCATGAGAGTGGCCAGAGGATCGGACACGTAGGCGACCGTGTCGACGCCCAGCGCGACGCCCGCCAGCGCGCCGCTGACCCACGACTTGTTGTCGATCGCCTCGCTGAGCTGCTCGATGTCGTCGAAGACGCCGGCCCCCGACAGGGTCGACGTGGTGTCCTGACGCTGTGCGACCAGGGGATTGGTGCCGTCAGTTGCCACGGTACCCTCCGTCCAGACCCGAGCCGGCCTGGCTCAGGGAGGCCGACGAGGAGGCCTCGCGCGCCTCGAAGCTGCGGGCGCTGGCGACCAGGGACTGTGAGAGCTTATCGAGGGCGAAGCCCGCCCCGCCGATCGCGAGCTGCTCGCCGGCCTCGACGAGCTGGAAAAGAGGAGCGATGAAGGGGCCGACCATCATCCCGAAGGCACCGCTGGAGGCGGAGGCCTGGCGCAGCGCGTCGGAGGCCTGCTCGAGGTCGCTCTGATAGGAGGCGAGTCGCCTGGCGTGGGCGGTCAGGGCCGCGGGATCGGCTGAGAACGTATCCGACACTCAGGGCCTCCGTGCATCAATCCACGGGTGCGGGGCTTCGTCCTCCGGCTCCTCCGGGTCGGGCACCCCATACAGCGAGCGCATGCGCTCAATGCCCGCGTAGTTCTCGCCGAAGGCGGCCTGGGAGGCGCTGATGACCTGCTCGCCGGCGTCGCGTCGGGCGGCCGCGTAGGCGGCCATGATCGCCTCGCACACCTCGTTGGACACGCCCTCGATGCCGATGCCGAGGAGCGTTCCGCCGGAGTCGACGACCACCTCGACGCTGTTGTCTGGAGAGTTGCCCACTCCTTGGACGGCCTCGATCTGCTGGCGCATGACGCGGGCACGCTCGGCCTGCTCGCGAACCTGACGCTCCTGGCGGCGGATCAGGTCGGGATCATCCTCGAACAGCGGCATCGTCACCTCCCACACATAGACACCAACTATTCTACGTGAACCGTTAACCTGGTGGCAAGAATACGGCGAGGTCGTGGCCCGTGAGAGCCGTCGCAACGCCCGCTGAGCGGACGCGGATAGGCCGCCGCATCCCCTAGCGCCGAGAGCGCAGCGCCCAGATGAAAGATGCTCCGCCAATGAGGAGCAGGACGATGGTGGAGGAGCTCACCCCAATGACGACTCCCCGGTCAGTGCCTCCCTCACTCACCTCGGGCGCGGCCGGGGCCGGAATCGTCAGGGGGTCGATGGGCACGGCTGGGTCCATGAACGGGCCGACCGTTCCATTGAGGATGGTGAAGAAGGTGTTGTCGACCTCCCCCTCAATGAGGGGGTCATCGGTCAAGGGGATCGTCGCGCCGTCCCGGGTGTCCCACTCGCACGTCGTGGAGTTGCTGTAGACGAGGAACTCGTTTTCGGTCTTGCGGGTCGGATCGCCGTTGCAGTGGGCGTTGTTGATACTGCTGAAGCTGATGCTCAATCGCGTGACGGTGGTCTCGCCGAGGGCGGACAGCATGCGGTTGACGAGTCCCATGGGAACGCGGACCTGCATGGTGCCCGCGTCGTCCAGGGAGTAGAAGACGTGGCGGGACTCCCCCTGGTATTTCAGCGTGACGTCGCAGCGTTCGCCGACCCAGCTGACCTCCGCCTCGAACTCCTCCGAACGACCCGTTAGCAGGGCGTTCGTCAAGGCGATGCAGTCCTCTTTCCAGAGGCGGGTGCCATCATCAAAGCCGCCGTCGAAGGACATGTGCAGTTCTCGGGCTGGGACGTAGTCGCCGGAAGCATCCTTGATGTGCGTGGAACGCACATCGATCCACACCTCGATGGGCACGTCGGGCACGATGGGCATCTCGGGACGCTCGGTCAGCGACACTGCCGGCGTGGGGATCGCCGCCATCGCAGGGGTGGGGGCGACAACGCCCACCATGCACAGCGCAACGGTGGCCGCGCAGGCGGCCCAGCGGGCGGCCCGTCGGGCGCGCCCCGTCAGCGTCCTCGTCGTCATCATGCCCTCCCGGTGACCATGTCATTCGCTGCGGCGCGAGTCCACTAACAGTATCAGAGCACCCAACCGGGCGGCACGCCCCCGGCGGCCCCGGCCTCGTCCCCTCCTGAACCGGGCCAGCGCGCCTGGCACAATGGGCGTCATGGGTTTGTCGTTTCTGGGAGTGATCGCTGCGCTCGCCATGTACGCGGTGAGCGTGTCCCCCTCGCTCATGGCGCGTTCGTGGGCGTGGCACGCGGTCGCCTCGGGCGTCCTGGTCTCCGGCGGCTACGTCGCCGGCGTCCTCGTGCAGAACGTCGGCGCGCGCATTTTCACCGCCACGGGCTTGACGATTCGGGCCTCTGAACCCGTCGAGATCGGCTTCCGCGCGGCCGCCGGCGCCCTCTTCGCCATCTGGTGGCTCTACGCCGTCATCCAGTCCTATCGGCGCGCGCGCAAGGCCGCGGCCCTCGTCAACATGCCGGGGGAGACCTTCGGGGAGTACATCCTGGGAACCGCGGGCACGGTCGTCGTGTCCTGGACGCTCCTGGCGATCCTCGGCGGGCTCAACCGCGTGGGGCGCCTGCTCATCGAGGCCCTGGGCGATTACATGCCTCGCCCCGCCGCCTTCGTGGTCGGCGTCGCCATCCTGTGCGCCATCGTCTTCTTCCTGACGTCGAACGTCATCCTGCGCGGAGGCATCGGCTTCTTCCGCCGCCACGCCGAACGCATGAACCTGCGCACCGCGCGAGGCATCTACAAACCCTTCGTGCCCGAGCGCTCCGCCTCCCCGGCCTCGCCCGTCACCTGGGAGTCGGTGGGTGGCCAGGGGCGCGTCTTCCTCGGGCGCGGCCCCTCGCGCCTCGACATCGCGCAGGTGAGCGGCGGCGAGGCCATGGAGCCGATCCGCGTCTACGCCGGCATGCCCACCGGCGGGGCGGGCATCGAGGCGGCCGCGGCCACGGTCGTCGCCGAGCTTCGGCGCACGGGCGCCTTCGACCGCGCCGTCATCCTCCTCGCCGCGTCGACCGGCTCCGGGTGGGTCGACGAATGGCAGGTCCAACCCCTCGAGTTCCTCACGCGCGGCAACTGTGCCACGGCCTCGTTGCAGTACTCCTACGTGCCCTCGGTGCTGAACTGGCTCACCGGCCTCGAGCCCGCGCAGGACGCCTCGGCGGCGCTCTTTCGCGCGGTGCGCGCCGAGCTGGACTCCATGGACGAGGCCGACCGCCCCGCGCTGTTCGTGTGCGGCGAGTCGCTGGGGGCCTTCGCGTCGCAGTCCGTCTTCGATTCCTTCGAGGAGGTGCTCGACCGCGTGGATGGTGCCCTGTGGGTGGGCACCCCCGCGTTCACGCCGATGCACAGGGCACTGACGGCCGCGCGCCACACGGGCAGCCCCGAGGTCGCCCCCGTCGTCCACAACGGCCGGCGCGTGCGCTTCGTCAACGAGCCCTCCGACCTGCGCACAGACCTGTACGGGCGCGAGCTCGGGCCGTGGGGGTTCCCGCGCGTCGTCTACGCCCAGCACCCCTCCGATCCGGTCGTGTGGTGGAACAACAAGCTGATCTGGACGCAGCCGGACTGGCTGCGCGAGCGCGCCGGGCGCGACGTGTCCCGCAACGTCGAGTTCACGCGCTTCGTCACCTACATCCAGGTGCTCGCTGACCTGCCCGTCGCGGGTACCGCCCCCGGCGGGCACGGCCATACCTATAACGAGGAGCTCATCCCCCTGTGGCGGGCGATCCTGGGCTTCGATCGCATGCCCGGCGAGGAGGGCGCGCACCCGCGCCTGGACGCGCTCGATGGGTCCTGGGTCGATCAGCAGATGATGACGCGCATCGGCATCGTCGTGCGGGCGAACCTGGAGCTGTCCGACCGGCAGTAGGGGCTGGGATTTAAGGGTCTGCGGGCGAACCTGGAGCTGTCCGACTGGCAGAAGGAGCCGTCGGCGCCTACGGGCGAAGCTGCGCCGACGGGTGCGCGGTTCTGCTGCGCCCTGCCCTCCTGCGTTGCGGCGGTGGTTCCTCCACAACGTCGCATGCAATTTCCCTGTCAACCTTTCAAACTTTGAATCCACAATGGCGGAATCATGCGGTTTGTGAGGCCTGTCCAGGTTGGCGCCTCGGGGAATTGCATGCGAGTTGTGGAGGGGGTGTTGCGCGGGTGGCGCGTCGGAGGGGTGCGCGAAGCGCGTGCGAAGGGTGCGAAGGGTGTGCGAAGGGTGCGAAGGGTGCGAAGGGTGTGAAGGGTGCGCGAAGGGGTTTGACGCAGGTCAGGGGCTACTTCGTGTTGGTGCATGACGGCTCGCGCGCCTGCTTACCGCGTAAATAGTTCGCTCCATGCTTGAATCTTTCAGCTATTTAAGTGGTTTGATGCTGGGAAAATGTGCGCATCATAACGAACATATGTGCAGCGGTAAGTTTCCTGCTATAAAACGGGTGAAAAGTCGGCTTAGGCTGGGCTTAGGGGCCCACAAAAGTACTTGTAGCTAAGCGATGGTAAGTCAGTAATGCGTTGCTAGGTATTCAATTGCGCAGTACCGTTCATGCTACGAGCCGCTAAGCCTAACCAGCTGGCATGGTTCGTTGGATCAACATTGGAGTGAGTATGTCCCAGTTAACTTACAGGGCGTTCCTGGCGACCCTGGCGACCGGCGCGGTGGTGGCGTCCGGTGCAGCCTTCGGAGCCCCCGCGTTCGCGGCGCCCGACCCTGACATGTACGGCCCCACCATTTCTCAGGTCACGACCACCAGTGAGGGGCTCGGCGGTTCCGTCAGCTTCAAGGTCGAGGACAACCCGGGCCTGTCCAGCATCGACCTGCGCGACCCGGCCACCGACGCCATCTTCTATCGTCGTGTCGTCGACTTCCCCGGCAACGTCACTGCCGACGGCGTTCACCACTACAGCTTTGAGATCAAGTTCTCCGACATCCAGGCGGCCTGGACGAAGGCTGGCCACACGGAGGCCTTGCCCGCGACCGTGAAGCTCGTTGCGTGGGGGAGCGACGGAAAGCCCTCGAAGCGTGCCGACGTCGCGATCGAGCCCGTCGCCATGACCTCCCTCGACTTCGGTATCGAGTCGGGGAAGCTCAACATGACTGTCGGTCAGCAGACGAACATCGGCGTCACGCACCAGCCTGAGAACGCCAACATGACGAAGATCAATTGGTCCGGCGATGACATCGACGTCCTGAACGTCGATGAAGAGTCGGGCCTCGTGACTGCCCTGAAGGAGGGCTGCTCGGACGTCCGAGCCGTCTCCGACTACATGGATCCGATGGTCTTCGACCCGGTGATGGCCACCGTCAACGTCTGTGCCACCGAGCTGGGCGAGGACGAGATCGCCGTCAACCACCTGCGCGTGGACATGGAGGAGGGCGAGACCGTCACCCTCAAGCCGCTGCTGCCCAAGAAGTTCAAGGACGCGACCCTGACCTGGGGCCTGGAGTATGGCGGTGCGGTCATCCTGAAGGCGGCCGAGGATGGCAAGAGCGCCACGATCACCGGCGGCAACGTTGCTGACTGGGATCAGGTGAACCTGACCGCCACCCTGCCCGACGGAACCGAGGCAACGGCGACGACGATCGCCGTTGTGAAGTCTGTGAAGCAGGACGCGACGGCGCCGGCCCCGTGGGTCGAGCCTCAGCCCGATCCGCAGCCTCAGCCCGATCCGCAGCCTCAGCCGGACCCGCAGCCTCAGCCGGACC
>CATWCG010000052.1:0-9042 GCA_958349165.1 uncultured Actinomyces sp.
TCACTTACCTTCCTGGCGGTCCTTCAGCCAGCCGGACATGATCGAGGTCCAGCCTCCGGTCGCCGACGCATCGTCGTCGGGAGCAGACGTGGGCGCGGGGGCGGGTGCGGGGACCTGCGCCTCGGCGCTGCGCGGGCGGGTAATCGGGATCAGGCCGGTGTTGAATTCCTGCCCGTCGACGACGACGACCTCTTCGCCCTTGTTACGGGCCTCGCGCAGGGCGCGGCGGGACGGGAGCGTGCGGCCTCCGCGAATGCCGGACAGATCGATGACGCCCGTGTCGGTCGTCGCGCGCTCGGGCGGATCCTGGTCGATGGGTCCGTTGTCGAGGCCGTGGCGGCCGCGGCGCTCGAAGGTGTCGGTCATCGGGTCGGGCACGTACTCCTGCGGCGAGGATGCCTCACTGTGATCGGGTGCGGGCACGCCGACGATCGACTCGCGCACCACGGGCTCGGCATCCGGCTCGACGACGATGGCCTCGCGAATGGCGGTGTCCTCCGTTGAGGGGTCGGAGACGAGCGCCTGGTCCGGGGTCGCGGCGAATGCGGCGGCACCCCACACGGAGTCGCGCGACGTATCCTCGGTGTACTCCTCGGGGTTCTCGGCGGCGTTCTCCGCGACGGATTCCTCGACCTGTTCCTCACCGCTTTCGGCCACCGCTGCCTCGTCCACGACAGGAACGGGCGCGGAAGCCGGGCCGGACTCGCGGGCAGCCGCGATGCGCTCGGCCACCTCGGCGGAGTTGATCGACGAGGTCTCGAGAGAGTCTGCCTTCCGGCGCTCCTCGATGCGCTGGGCGCGAATCTTGCGCAGGCGGAGGAGCTGCCAGCGGGTCAGGAAGAGCGCGAGGGCGATGAGGGCGAACACGCAGGCCGCCAGGAAGGCGATGATCGCCAGCATGTTGGTCTGTTCGACCTTCCATGTCAGCGTCAGCGTCAGATCGTCGGGGCCGCCCGCGGAGGCGGCGACGGCGGAGCGGCCGCTGGGCACATTCTCCAGGTCGATGGACACGGAGCCCGCTCCGCTCTCCTGCTTGAACCACATCGGGGACTTCGCCAGCTGATCCGTCAGCTGCGCGGACGTCGGGTCGGCGATCGGCTCGGCGCCGGACTGGACGCCCGCCTGAGCGTTGCTGTGCGCGCCGGACTGGGAGCCCGGCTGCGAGCTGGCGTTCGGGTTCACGAGGCCCGTTCCGTTCGCCGCGTGGGATTCGGCCTTGAGCTTGTTGCGATCTGCCTCGATGCCGATGACCTCGGTGTAGGCGGCGTTGCCGATCCACCCCTTCGCGTCCTGCGAGGTGCCGATCACGAGCGTCACGGGCGCGCCCGACTTCGAGGTCGCGGTGACCTTGACGTCATCCTTGACGATCGACAACACGTTGTCACGCGTCATGATCAGGTCGGTCGCCGAATCCACCGACGACACCTGCTGCGTCGGCGGCCGCAGGACGGTCACGCCGAGCAGCCCGACAAGGACGCATACGAGTGCGACAGCGCCCATCGACGATGCCGCCACGTATCGCTTCAAGAGTTCCACGGTTGCTCCTCAGGTCCAACGCCCACAGTGCGGGCATTCTTCAGACCCCACTTTACGTGCAAACACTGTGAACAGGCACATGCGCACGCGAGGCAGTGATACATCACATCTCTCGTCACAGGGGCCGCAGCCCCCGTCGCCAGCACTCCGAATGCCAGTGTCGGCGTCCCTCGACCCCCTGCGGCAAACCGAAGGGGGCTTCCTCCGGCCACGCGACGACGTGCGCGGTTCCGACTGGGATGGGTCGCAGGCAGGCGGGGCAGGTGTACTCCTTGGCGGCGCTAGGAAGATGCCGCACCTGATAGTCGCCTCCATCCGGCCCGCGTTCCGTGCGCGGCACGGAGGCGAGGCGGTCCATCTGCAGCGGACGCGCCTCGCCCCACGGTCGTTTCTTGCTTCGTTTTCCTCTCACGCAACCACAGTGCCACGTCGCCAGACGCGGCGCACGTGCAGGTCCTCGCTGACCTCGACGATGTCGGCCTTCTTACCGGGCGCGAGAGCGCCGACGGTGTCGTCGCCCAGGATCGCGGCTCCCTGAGCGGAAGCCATGTAGACCGCGTCGACGAGGGGAATGCCCCCGCGGGTGACGGCCACGCGCACACAATCCATCAGATGCGCCGTGCCGCCCGCGATGGCGTTGCCCTGCGCCAGGCGCGCGACGCCGTCTTTGACGATGACGTCCTGGGGGCCGAGCGTGTATTCGCCGTCGGCCATGCCGGCAGCCGCCATCGCATCCGTGATGAAGACGACGTGCTCGCGCCCCACCATCTCGTACACGTCCCGTACCAGCGAGGGGGACACGTGAATAGAGTCGCAGATCAGCTCGGCGACCGCGCCGCCGCGCGCGGCATCGGAGAGGAACTCGGCGATCGGACCGGTGTCGCGGTGGTGAAGCGGGCGCATCCCGTTGAAGAGGTGCGTGATGGTCGCGCGTGGGCCGCGCTTCGTGGCGACCTGCGCGAAACGCTCGCGCGAGTATTCCAGGGCCTCGCGGGCCTTCGTCGAATTCGAGTCGGTGTGGCCCCAGGAGGGCACCGCTCCCCCGTCGATGAGGGCCTCGGCCACCGATCCGGGGCCGTAGGCGCCGGGCTTCTCGGGGGCCAGCGTCATGGACAGCGCGTATCCCTGGCAGTCCTCGATGAGGGTGCGCGTGAGCTGCGCGTCCGGGTCGATGATGTAGGTCGGGTCCTGGGCGCCGCAGCGCTCGTGGGAGACGAAGGGGCCCTCGAAGTGGATGCCTGCGATCTCTCCGGCGAGCGCCAGCTCCGTCAGGGTCTTGGCGCGCGCTCGCAGTACCTCGGCCGAGGCAGTCACGCAGGAGGCGACAAGGGTGGTCGTCCCGTGGCGGCGATGCTCCTTGACGGCGACGAGAGCCGCCTCGGCAGTCTCGGCGTTAGGGAAGGACTCCCCGCCACCGCCGTGGCAATGCACATCGACGAGGCCGGGGAGGAACGTCGAATCGGTAGGCTCGGGCAGCTCACCCTCATAGTCGGAAACGGGACATACACGGGAAATGGTCGAGCCGTCGATCTCGATGATTCCATCCTCGACAATGGAATCTTCTAGGACAAGACGGCCGCGCAACACAGAATCAGTCATGCCAATATTGTGGCACACCTGACACTTCATCGCTGTGTCTTAGACAACCATTTCTGCCATTCGTCGAACGCACGCCGCGCCGATTCTTCCCGGGACTGGCATCCCGGGGCCACCAGGACCTGACGCCCGGGAGCCAATACGGCCACCACCCGACCACCCTCGACGGCGATCGGGCGAAACATGCCGTTCTTCGCCGGGCAGATCAGGGCCTCGAGGGCGTCATCAGTCAGGCAGGAGCGGTCCTTGTACCCCACGTGCAGCTCATCGAACGAGGGCAACGCGAGCATTGCTTCAGCCTCGGCCCGGTTCTCCTCTACGAGGTCCGCAAGGTCTGCGCGAGCCAGAGCGCCGTCAAACTCTGCCAGGGGAAAGCCCATGCTCTCCCCCGCCTCGCGCGCGCCGGCCATCGCCCGACGCGCCTCCGTCACGGTCAACCCGGTCCACCTGGCCAGGTCGGCCTCGTCGATGGGACCATGCCCCCAGGCGTAGCGCGCGGCCAGAACCGCGAGGGCCTCCTCGTGCCCCGACTCCCCCTTCGCCACTCCCGGGGCTCCGGGCAGCGCTCGAGCGTCGACGATCAGGTGTTCTCCCCCACGCACGGGACCCGAGGTCACCAGCCCGTCCACGTGCAGGCGCATCACGAGGTGGCGACGACGTAGGCCCGCCCCTGAGGAAGAGGCCGTCACCGTGTCGATCCCGCTGCGCTCCCACGCCTCAACCAGCTCCCCGCGGCTCACCCCCATCGGCGACGCCTCCGCCAGCTCGCACGCCACCTGAGCAGCACGCTCGACAATCGCATCATCGAGGCCCAGGGCAACCGCCTGGCGTTCCCACGCCGCACGTCGATGGCGCAGCAAGCGACGCAGCCAGTGGTGGTCGCGCCCGCTCGTCACGTGCACGGTGCCACGCATCGGCCAGGAACGAACCAGCTCCCCACGCGCAAACGAATCCTCAATGTCGGCGCGCGACGCGCCCTGGCAGCGTACGCCGATCGCCCACGGGATCGCGCTGGCCTGCTGGCCTTGCAGTGCCAGCAGATTCTCAACGGCATCCAGCGGTGAGCGCGAAGCGGTCGCGCAGACGAGGCCTAGGGCGACAATGCGCCCCAGGCTGGCCCGCGCAGATAGCACCATCAGAACAGACGCGACTCGGGGTCATCCACCCCGCGCATCGCGTCGTAGTCCAGGACCACGCAGCGAATCCCGCGGTCCTCCGCGAGGGTGCGAGCCTGCTTCGTGATCTCCTGCGCGGCGAAAATACCCGTCACGTCGCCCAGGAGCGCGTCGCGCCCCAGCAACGACAGATAGCGCGTCAGCTGTTCGACGCCGTCAATGCCGCCGCGACGCTTCACCTCGATCGCGACATGGTTGCCGTCGGCGTCACGCACCATGAGATCCACGGGGCCCACGGGCGTGGGAAACTCGCGGCGCACCAGCTCCCAGCCCTCTCCGAGAATCTGCGGAACCTGCTCCGCCAGCAGCTCCTGCAGGTGCGCCTCCACCCCGTCCTTCACGAGGCCGGGGTCCACACCCAGGTCCTCGCTGACATCCGCGAACACCTCATGAACGCGAATGATCAGCTTGTCATCCGTCTTATCGGCCTGCACCGTCCACACGGCCTCCACGCCCTCCTCGTCCTCCGAAGGACCCCCGACGGTGACCGTGCACGGCGCCGTCATCCAGTTCAGGGGCTTGTAGGAGCCGCCCTCGGAATGGATAAGAACCGAGCCGTCACCCTTGAGCATGATGACGCGCTTCGCCGGATCCAGGTGGGCGCTCAGACGACCGGAATAATCAACGGTGCAAGAAGCAATAACAATACGCACCCCGTGAGCTTACCAATCCCACTCACGGGCGGCGAGGAGGACCCGACTCCACCCAGGACACTAACCCGTTATATGTCAGGCGTTCCACGGCGACCTCGTAACGATGCTCACCGTAAGCCAGGCGAACCTCGACCATCGCCCCGTCGGCGGTGTGCGAGATCGGAGCGGAGACCTCCATACCGCGGCGAGGAATCGAGTACACCGGCTGAAAGGACAGACCGACGAGCCGATACCACGACAGGTCTTCGACGCCGTACACACCGATGCCGGCGGTCCATCCCGCGTGATAGTCAGGGCGCGACCAGCAGCGGAAAGCCCCCAAACGCGACGTGATCCTGCGGGCGCGCACATTCATGTACGCCCACAGGATCACCCCGACGCACACGAGGAGAACCGCACACCACATCGCACCATGGATGAGGGTCATGAGGTCCTCCTCGCGTCTCGTTAACCTACTGTGCTGTCACTGTAGCGCTATCGGCGACGAGCGTGACAAAGTCCGAGTCAATTGAGGCGAATCCCCCACTGACCTCGACAGACACGACCTCGCCGGAACACGTGACCGTCACGGTGCCGTCGCCCAACTGGGCGAGCAGCGGCTGGCGGCCCGGGAGAATACCCAGGCTGCCGTCGACGGTCGGGATCTGCACCGACAGCGCCGCGCCGTGCCACAGTCGTCCCTCATGAGAGACGACCTCCACCTGCAAGGACTTGCCCGATGCCATCAGGCTTCCTTGGCCAGTTCGTGGGCGTTGCGCTCCAGGTCGTCGATGCCACCGCAGTTGTAGAACGCCTGCTCCGGAACATCGTCGTAGTGGCCTTCGGCGATGCGCTTGAACGCCTCGATGGTCTCCGACAGCGGCACGGTCGAGCCGGGCACGCCCGTGAACTTCTCGGCCATGTACATGTTCTGCGAGAGGAACTGCTCGATACGGCGCGCGCGTGCGACCGTGATCTTGTCGTCCTCGCTCAGCTCGTCGACGCCGAGGATGGCGATGATGTCCTGCAGTTCCTTGTTCTTCTGCAAAATGGCCTTGACGTGCGTGGCAACGTCGTAGTGCTCGCGGCCCACCAGGGCCGGGTCGAGAATACGAGACGAGGAGGCCAGCGGATCCACGGCGGGGTAAATACCCTTGGCCGCGATCTCACGGGAAAGCTCGGTCGTCGCATCCAGGTGGGCGAAGGTCGTCGCCGGCGCCGGGTCGGTGTAGTCGTCGGCGGGCACGTAAATCGCCTGCAGGGAGGTGATCGAGTGGCCACCGGAGGAGGTGATGCGCTCCTGGAGCTGGCCCATCTCGTCGGCCAGGTTGGGCTGGTAGCCCACGGCCGAGGGCATGCGACCCAGCAGCGTGGAGACCTCGGAGCCCGCCTGGGTGAAGCGGAAGATGTTGTCGATGAACAGCAGCACGTCCTGGTGCTGAACATCGCGGAAGTACTCCGCCATCGTCAGGCCGGTCAGGGCGATGCGCAGACGCGTGCCCGGCGGCTCGTCCATCTGGCCGAACACGAGGGCGGTCTTGTCGAAGACGCCCGCCTCTTCCATTTCACCGATCAGGTCGTTGCCCTCACGGGTAC
The DNA here is from genome assembly GCA_958349165.1 of uncultured Actinomyces sp. Classification (GTDB taxonomy): domain Bacteria; phylum Actinomycetota; class Actinomycetes; order Actinomycetales; family Actinomycetaceae; genus Pauljensenia. Next base: position 6,536 of record CATWCG010000052.1, read on the forward strand.
GCTCGCCGACGCCGGCGAAGACGGAGACGCCGCCGTGGTCCTGTGCCACGCGCTGGATCATCTCCTGGATAAGGACGGTCTTGCCGACGCCCGCGCCGCCGAAGAGACCGATCTTGCCGCCCTGGACGTAGGGGGTCAACAGGTCGATGACCTTGATGCCGGTCTCGAACATCTTGGTGCGGGCCTCGAGCTGATCGAAGGCCGGGGGCTGGCGGTGGATCGGCCAGCGCTCGGTGACCTCAAGGGTCTCGCCCTCTTCGAGGTTGAGCACGTCGCCGGTCACGTTGAAGACGTGGCCCTTGGTCACGTCACCGACGGGAACGGAGATGGGGGCACCCGTGTCGGTGACGGGGGCGCCGCGCACGAGGCCGTCCGTGGGCTTGAGCGCGATCGTGCGCACGAGGTTGTCGCCGAGGTGCTGGGCGACCTCGAGGGTCATCGTGAAGCTCGACTCGCCCTCACCCTGGCCGGCGAGGTTAACCTCGACGGTCAGCGCGTTGTACAGGGGCGGGATGCGGTCCGGGGGAAACTCGACATCGACGACAGGGCCGACGACGCGGGCGACGCGCCCCTCGGCGATTGCAGGTGTATCAGTCATTATTTTACTCCGTGTCTCGAAGGGCTCAGCTCGCGCCCAGAGCGTCGGCCCCGCCCACGATTTCGGTGATTTCCTGGGTAATTTCCGCCTGGCGGGCCGAGTTCGCCAGACGCGTGTACTTCGTGATCAGCTCCTGGGCGTTGTCCGTCGCCGTGTGCATGGCGCGCTGGCGCGATGCCAGTTCGGACGCCGCCGACTGAAGCAAGACGTTGTGAATGCGCGCCTCGACGTAGAGAGGCAGCAGCGTATCCAGGACCGCCTCGGGCGAGGGAATGAACTCGTACTCGGGCAGCGCCGAGGCCGGGTCATCGGCGTAGCCGCGTTCGACCGTGCGCTCCTCGTCGGACTCGGGGGCGTCCACGACCGTCAGCGGCAGCATCTGGCGCACCTCGGGAACTTGGCTCATGACCGTCTTGAAGCGCGTGTAGACGAGATGAAGCTCGCCAACGCCAGTCGCGGGGTCCTGGTCCAAGAATCGTTCCAGGAGCACGCGCGCGATGTCGCGCGCAGTGTCGGGAGACGGCGAATCCGATTCGCCCTCCCACTCGCACTCGATAGGGACGCCGCGGAAGCGGAAGTACGCCGCCGCCCTGCGCCCGAAGGTGTAGAGCACAGGCTCGCGGCCGTCCGCCTCCAGGTCGGCGATCAGCTTCTCCGACTCACGCAGAATGGTCGCCGAGTAGGCTCCCGCCATGCCACGATCCGATGCCACGACCAGGATGGCGACTCGCTGGGTGTCCTCGCGGTCTTCCGTCAGCGGGTGATCGAGGTCGGTGTGGACCGCGACCGCCGCAACCGCCTGGGTCAGGGCCTTCTCGTAGGGCCCAGCCTCGGTGGCGGCGCGCCTAGCCGCGCCAATGCGAGACGCAGCGATCATCTCCATGGCGCGGAAGACCTTCGCGAGCGTCGTCGTCGAGGCGATGCGCTGCTTGTAGATCCTCTGCTGTCCGCCCATCGGTTAGGCCTTCTCGTTCGTGCGGCCGCGCGAGATCTCCTCGCGGGTGCGCTCCGCCGAGACCTCGCCCTCTTCCAGGTCGCTCGCGCCGCGCCCGGCGCTCAGCCACTGGCGGTGGAACTCCTCGACGGCGTTCTTGAGGGCTTCTTCGGTGTCCTTGGTCAGGTCGCCGGTTGCGGCGATGGTGTCCAGGACGGTGGAGTTCGCGTGAAGGTGGTCCAGCAGGCCGCGCTCAAAGCGCAGGACGTCGGAGACCTCGATATCGTCAAGGTAGCCGTTCGTTCCCATCCAGATGGAGGCGACCTGATCTTCCATGGCGTAGGGCGTCGACTGGGGCTGCTTGAGCAGCTCCATGAGACGCTCACCGCGGGTGAGCTGGCGGCGGGTCGCCGCATCGAGGTCGGAGGCGAACATGGCGAAGGCGGCCATCGAGCGGTACTGCGCGAGGGTGAGCTTGAGCGTACCGGCGACCTTCTTCATGGCCTTCGGCTGCGCGGCGCCACCGACACGGGACACCGAGATGCCCACGTCGACGGCGGGACGCTGGTTCGCGTTGAACAGGTCGGACTGCAAGAAGATCTGGCCGTCGGTGATCGAAATGACGTTCGTCGGAATGTAGGCCGACACGTCGTTTGCCTTCGTCTCGATGATCGGCAGGCCCGTCATCGAGCCGCCGCCGAGGGCGTCCGACAGCTTCGCGCAACGCTCCAGCAGGCGCGAGTGCAGGTAGAAGACGTCGCCCGGGTAGGCCTCGCGCCCCGGCGGGCGACGCAGCAGCAGCGACACCGCACGGTAGGCCTCGGCCTGCTTGGACAGGTCGTCGAAGACGATGAGGACGTGCTTGCCCTGGTACATCCAGTGCTGGCCGATGGCCGAGCCGGTGTAGGGGGCCATGTACTTGTAGCCGGCGGGGTCCGAGGCCGGGGAGGCCACGATGGTCGTGTACTCCATGGC
>CATWCG010000053.1:0-8966 GCA_958349165.1 uncultured Actinomyces sp.
CCTCCACGCTTGCGGCGGCCGCTTCGAGTGCGCCCGTCGTCGCAACCCCCGCGGCCGCGACCGGCTCCGCCTACGTGACCCCGATCGTGCGCAAGCTTGCCCGCGATCTCGGCGTTGACCTGGCCAGCGTGTCGGGCACCGGCGTCGGTGGTCGCGTGCGTCGCGAGGACGTCGAGGCCGCGGCTGCTGCCGCGCGCGCCGCAGCGGCGACTCCCGCCGCTCCCGCCTCGGCACCGGACGCACCCGCCGCCGCGAAGGCCGCCGCCGTTCGCGAGCCGTCGCCCCTGCGCGGCACGACCGAAAAGATGACCCGCCTGCGCCAGACCATCGCGCGCCGCATGGTCGAGTCGCTCCAGACCGCGGCTCAGCTGACCACGGTCATCGAGGTCGACGTCACGAAGGTCGCCGCGCTTCGCGCCCGCTCGAAGGATGCCTTCCTGGCCACGCACGGCACGAAGCTGACCTTCCTGCCCTTCTTCGTGAAGGCGGCGACGGAGGCTCTCGCCTACCACCCGAAGATCAACGCGACTATCAACGACAAGGAGGTCACGTACTTCGATCACGAGCACGTGGGCATCGCCGTTGACACGCCGCGTGGCCTGCTCGTCCCGGTCATGAAGAATGCGGGCGAGAAGGACATCCCCGCCATCGCCGCGTCCATCAACGACCTGGCGGCACGCACCCGCGACTCGAAGATTGGCCCCGACGAGCTGTCCGGTTCCACCTTCACGGTCACGAACACCGGTTCGGGTGGCGCGCTCTTCGACACGCCGGTTCTCAACATGCCTGAGACCGCGATCATGGGCGTCGGCACGATCGTCAAGCGCCCCGTCGTGATGAAGGGGGCCGACGGCGGCGATGTCATCGCGATCCGCTCGATGGTCTACCTGTCGCTGTCCTACGACCACCGCCTGGTCGACGGCGCGGATGCGTCGCGCTTCCTCATGGACGTGAAGAAGCGCTTGGAGGAGGGTGCGTTCGAGGCCGACCTGGCTCTCTGATCCTCTTCTACGCGCGGTGATGGGGTGGGCCCGCGGGCCCACCCCATCACCGCATTGCCACGCTACTCCTCGCGCCCCGACTCGGCTTGCTCCGAGTCGGATGGTGCCGCAGTGGCCGCGACAACCTTGCGGGACACAGGATCGACCCTCAGGGTGAGGGTGGCGGAGTTCGGCGCCCCGTGCTGGTCGCAGGTCGCTTCCACGCAGGTGCGCGACTCCAGGATGCTCAGGGTCGCGCTCACGTCAATAGCTCCGGGTTCGCAGGAGACAACGGAGACGTTCTCGACATGCGACACGAGGGCTTCGACGCGCACCCCGCTCGATTGCATTGACTCGATCCGGTCGGTGTCCTGATCGAGCAGTTCTCCGCCGAGGACGGCGTCGAGTCCCGAGGCATCTCCCGCGATAACCGCCTGGTCGCGTGTCTCGATCGCGTGATTGATCAGATCGGTCAAGGCGCTCACCTCGCACGGGTCCGCCGATGGCTGGGACTGGGACTGAATGCTCTCCCCCTCGCTCGGCCTCGTCGTCGAGGTCAGGGCGCGCCATCCTGCGTAACCGCCGACACCGAGAGCGAGGACGAGCACCGCGATTCCACCGACGAGCGCCGCCCTGGTGCGGCTCCGGCCTCTTGTTTCGGTGGGACCCATGTCTCCTGCGTGCGTTCGCTTCCTCGTCCGCCGCGTGTGTCCCTCGTCTTCGACGGCAGTGTCTTCGCGCAGGGCAGCCGCCCGAAGGTCCGCGATGACCTGTTCGGGATCAACGGGCTCGCGCGCAATGACGTGTTCCTCGGGGTCGGCGAGCACTGGGGTCGCCCCCGATGCCACGGCGGCGGCGACATCGTCGTAGCCGAGCTGCGCCAAGACCTCGTCCATCTCGAGGAGCGACGCGATGCGGCGCAGGCATTGACGATCCCCCTCCATGCCGGCGCTATCCACGCTCCACCCGGGCGTCCCCTCCCCCTCGCCGATCTCGTCGATGAGATCGATGATGACCGCCCTGCCCTGCGGCGTCACCATAATGTTTGCGGGCGTGAGGTCGCCGTGGACGATACCCGCCGCGTGAAGGGCACCCAGGCCAGCGGCAATTCCCTCGATGATTTGGCGTCGGGTTGCCTTGGGGCGCAGGTCCGCCGATCCGATCTCAACATCCAGCGGCCGACCGTGGACGTAGTCATAGACGATGGCCCACCGACCGTCGTCGGATTGGACGACGTCACGCAACGCGACGACGTGATGCGACGACACACGCGCCCATGCCTTCCACCGCGCGAGGCAGCGGCGCCCATCGTCTGCGGAGCGCAGGGCGATGAGCGCCTCCCCGGCGTTCGTTCGTGTCCTCCACAGCGGGCCACGGGCACCGATGTGGAACACCTGACCAATGTCATATCCCCCGATATCCATACGGTCATTGTCTAAACTCGCTCAATGTGATGCAACTCATCTCACATAGTGCTCGGTCGGGTGCGCGGACCCTGTCGGGGTGTTAGCACGTAGAATGGTGGTGCTATGAGTGAAAAGAATCCCCCTGCGAAGAGGCGCTTCTACCAGAACGTGCTCGACGCGTATCGACTGACTGCACGCACGTATCCGGCACTGCCGTGGATCCTCCTGGGAGCGGCCGCGCTTGTCATCGCCGTGTTTATGCTGCTGGCGTTCCTGACGAACACATCCTGGATCGGCTGGCTCGTCATCGGCATCATGGGATCCATCACCGCCGCCCTGGCGATCCTGAGCTTCCTGGCCCGCCGCGCGCTCTATGCGCAGGTCGAAGAAACGGCCGGGGCCGTGAAGGTCGCGCTCTCCCAGATTCAGCGAGGCTGGATCATCCCCGAACAGCCGGTCGCCTTCACGCGCGAGCAGGATCTGGTCTGGCGCATCGTCGGACGCCCGGGCGTCGTCCTCATCTCCGAGGGACCCGCGTCCCGCGTGCGCCCGCTCCTGCAGTCCGAGGCCAAGCGCGTCACCAAGGTGATGCGAAACGTTCCCGTCCACCAGATTCAGGTGGGTCGAGAGGATGGCCAGACAGCCTTGAAGGACCTGCAGCGCGCCCTGCGTGGCCTGAAGAACGTCCTGACTGCGGAGGAGGTTCCGCAGGTGTCGGCGCGCATCAACGCGCTGCGTTCGAATGAGCCTCCCATCCCCAAGGGCATCGATCCCCTGCGCGCCCGCGCGTCGCGCCGGGCGCTGCGCGGAAACTAAGACGCGCAGTCAAGTGGGCGAGCACAGTGTGCTCGCCCACTTTCGTATCCGGGATGTGAGATTCCCTCGACACGCATAGTATGCGTCTGCTTGCATATTCAGTATCGACGATCCGCAACAATACAGATACTGAGGAACATAACCATGCACTCGACAAAGATTCTCGCAGCCCTGACGGCAACCACGGCGGCGGTTGCGCTGACCGCATGCGCGGACCCGACGACAAACTCGACCACGACCGAACAGAGCAACTCCTCCACCGCCGCATCGACGACGCACTACGACGTCTCGGCCATTCCCACGGTTGACGAGATCGCGGCCCTCGTCCCCGACGAGATCAGGAAGCGGGGCACGCTGCGCAACGGCGCATCGACCGGCTACGCCCCCGCCGAGTACATGGCTGCCGATGGGCAGACCCCCATCGGCTACGACATCGACATCAACAGGGCGCTCGCGAAAGTCATGGGCCTTCAGGAGGGGACGACGAAGCACTCCGAGTTCCCGACGATCATCCCCGCACTGGGCACGAAGTTCGACGTGGGCCTATCCTCCTTCACGATCACCTCCGAGCGTGAGCAGCAGGTCAACATGATCTCCTACCTCAACGTGGGATCGGCGTGGGGCGTCGCGCAGGGGAACCCGAAGAATTTCGACCCCTCCAACCCGTGCGGCATGACGATCGCCGTTCAGACCGGCACCGCCCAGGAGACCTACGCAAACGATCTGTCCAATCAGTGCGTGGCCGACGGGAAAGAGAAGATCACGGTCATGCCGCACGAACTCCAGACCGACATTGCCACCAAGCTTATATCCGGCCAGTACGATGCAACCCTGGCCGACTCGACCGTCATCGGCTACACGAGCGCACAGTCGGGCGGAAAGATCGTCCAGCTCGGAGACACCTTCGAATCCGCACCCCAGGGCGTCGCGGTGAGCAAGGATGACGCAGCGCTGACCGAGGCGGTCCAGAAGGCCATGCAGTACCTCATGGACAACGGCTATCTCACCGACATCCTCGCGACCTACGGCGCAGACAGTGCAGCTCTGACGAGCGCGGACGTCAACCCCGCCGTCGACTGATCGCGTGACACTCAACGCATAATATGCATCATTATGCATATAGGCGCATAATGGTAGCAACGCAGGGGCACTCAGCCCCACCCCATCGGAAGGCACATCATGACCATCACGAAGGCACACGCTCTCATCGCTCTCGCAGCCGCGGCCGCACTCCCGCTGGCCGCCTGCGCTGACCCGACCACGTCCTCGAACGGACCGTCCACCGGGGCGAACGCTTCCAGCTCGAGCGCTGCCACGACCTCGTACGACGTCTCGGCGATCCCCACGGTCGACGAAATCGCCGCCCTGGTGCCCGACGACGTTGCGAAGCGAGGAACCCTGCGCAACGGCGCCTCCGCGGACTACGCCCCCGCCGAATTCCTCGGCGACGACTCCCAGACCCCCCAGGGCTACGACGTCGACATCAACCGCGCCCTCGCCAAGGTCATGGGCCTGAAGGAAGGCACCACCAACCACGCGGAGTTCCCGACGATCATCCCGGCCCTCGGCACCAAGTTCGACGTGGGCATCTCCTCCTTCACGATCACCTCCGAGCGCGAGGAGCAGGCCAACCTGATCTCCTACGTCCAGGTCGGATCCGCCTTCGGCGTCGCCAAGGGCAACCCGAAGAACTTCGACCCGACCAACCCCTGCGGCACCACGATCGGCGTCCAAACCGGCACCGCTCAGGAAGACTACGCGAACGAGCTGTCCGAGAAGTGCGTGGCCGACGGCAAAGACAAGATCACGATCATGCCGCACGACCTGCAGACCGACATCACCACCAAGGTGATCGGCGGCCAGTACGATGCGACCTTCGCCGACTCCACCGTCATCGGATACACGGCTTCCCTCTCGGGCGGCCAGATCGAGCAGGTCGGTGACGTCGTCGAGTCCGCCCCCCAGGGTGTGGCCGTCAACAAGGATGACGCCCAGCTCACCGAGGCGGTCCAGAAGGCCATGCAGTACCTGATGGACAACGGCTACCTCGCCGACATCCTCGACTCATACGGCGCGAAGGAAGCCGCCCTGACGACGGCGGAACTCAACCCGGCAACCACCGACTGAGGCTCACATGGCACACATGAAAGACGGCGTCGAGCTGCTCGATGCCAAACCCGTCCCCCGGCCGGGGAGGTGGGTCAGCGCAATCATCGTCGCGATCCTCGCGGCAATGGCCATTCACGGCCTGATCACCAACGTGAATTTCCAATGGAACGTCGTGTTCCAGTGGCTCTTCTCCGCCTCGATCATGCAGGGCGTCGCCTTCACGATCATCCTGACGGTCCTCGCGATGGCGGTGGGCACGGTCCTCGCCATCACGATGGCGATCATGCGCCAGTCGGTCAACCCGGTCCTGCGCTGGGTGGCGATGGCCTACATCTGGTTCTTCCGCGGGACGCCTATCTACACGCAGCTGATCTTCTGGTCGCTGCTGCCCACGCTCTACCCGTCACTGTCCGTTGGGGTGCCGTTCCTTGGCACGCTGTGGGGCTGGGAGGTCAGCTTCAATACGGCGACCTACTTCACGCCGTTCTGGATGGCGTTCGTGGGCCTGGGCCTCAACGAGGGCGCGTACCTCGCGGAGATCATGCGCGCGGGCCTGCTGAGCGTCTCGAAGGGCCAGTGGGAGGCCGCCACCGCGCTGGGAATGCCGCGTGGAACGATCTTCCGCCGCATCATCCTTCCTCAGGCGATGCGTGTGATCGTGCCGCCGATCGGCAACGAGACGATTTCGATGCTCAAGACCACGTCGCTTGTCTCAGCGATTCCCTTCACGCTGGAGCTGACGTTCATCGCGCGTCAGCGCGGCCAGGCGACGTTTGCCCCGGTGCCTCTCCTGATCGCCGCGGCCATCTGGTATCTGGTGATTACGAGCCTGCTGATGGTCATCCAGTCGATGATCGAAAAGCACTTCGGCAAGGGCTTCGAGCGCCGCGACAACGCCGGCGCGCATGCGTCCACCGGCGAGGATAGCTCGGATGGGGACGACAAGAAGATGAGCACGCACAAGTTTTTGGATGTGACACCATGACGGACAAGGCTGTGGAGACGACGACCGATGCGACGCCGATGGTGTCCGTGCGTGGCGTCCATAAGTTCTTCGGCGACCTGCACGTGCTGCGGGGCATCGACCTGGACATCGCGCCGGGCGAGGTGTGCGTGATCCTGGGGCCGTCGGGTTCGGGTAAGTCCACGCTGCTGCGCTGCTTGAATCTGCTGGAGAAGATCAGCGCGGGTCGCGTGTACGTCGATGGGGAGCTGCTGGGCTATCGCGAGTATGCGGGCGGCGCGCTCTTTGAGCGCCACGACAAGGAGATCGCCGCGCAGCGTTCCCGCATCGGCATGGTGTTCCAGCGCTTCAACCTGTTCCCCCACATGACGGCCCTGGAGAACGTGATGGAGGCGCCCGTTCAGGTGCTCAAGCGTTCGAAGAAGGAGGCCCGCGTGCAGGCCCTGGAGCTCCTGGAGCGTGTGGGGCTGGCGGATCGCGCGGACCACTACCCCGCCGAGCTGTCGGGCGGTCAGCAGCAGCGTGTGGCGATCGCCCGTGCGCTCGCGATGGATCCGGACATCATGCTCTTCGATGAGCCCACCTCCGCGCTCGACCCGGAGCTGGTCGGCGAGGTTCTCCAGGTCATGCAGGACCTGGCGGCGTCGGGCATGACGATGGCCGTGGTCACCCACGAGATCGGGTTTGCTCGGGAGGTCGCCGATCAGGTGGTCTTCATGGACGGCGGCGTGATCGTCGAGGCGGGCGCTCCCGCGGACGTCATCGACAACCCCACGGAGGACCGCACGAAGGAGTTCTTCTCCAAGGTCCTGTGACAGGTTCGACGAGGCCGGGGCTGGTTTCTTCCAGTCCCGGCCTTTGTCGTGGGTTGCGCCGCCTCAGGTGAGGGTGACGAGGTCGAGGTAGCTGTCGTCCCAGAGGTCCTCGTCGGCGTCCGGCAGGAGCAGGACGCGCTGCGGGTTGAGCGCGGTGACGGCGCCGGGGTCGTGGGTGACGAGGATGACGGCGCCCTCGTAGTCGCGCAGGGCGGCGAGGATCTCCTCGCGTGAGGCGGGGTCGAGGTTGTTGGTGGGCTCGTCGAGCAACAGGACGTTGGCGCCGGAGACGACGAGGGTGGCCAGGGCGAGGCGGGTCTTTTCGCCGCCGGAGAGCACGGAGACGGGCTTGTCGACGTCGTCGCCCTGGAAGAGGAACTGTCCGAGGATGTTGCGCACGTGCGTGTCGTCGAGTGTGGGGGCGGCCTCGGCCATGTTCTCGCGGATCGTGCGGGTGTCGTCAAGGGTTTCGTGCTCCTGGGCGTAGTAGCCGAGCTTGAGGCCGTGGCCGGGGATGACCCGGCCGGAGTCGGGTTCCTCGATGCCGGACAGGAGGCGCAGCAGCGTGGTCTTTCCAGCGCCGTTGAGGCCCAGGACGACGACCTTGGAGCCGCGGTCGATGGCCAGGTCGACGCCGGTGAAGACTTCGAGGGAACCGTAGGACTTGGACAGGCCCTCGGCGGTGAGCGGCACGCGGCCGGAGGGAGCGGGGTCGGGGAAGCGCAGGCGCGCGACCTTGTCCGAAGCGACCTCCCCTCCCGCCTGGGCGAAGAGTTCTTCGGCGCGGCGCAGCATCTGCTGGGCGGCGACGGCCTTGGTGGCCTTGGCCCTCATCTTTTCGCCCTGGGCCTTGAGGTGCTCGGCCTTCTTCAGGGCGTTGGCGCGTTCCTTGCGGCGGCGGCGCTCGTCTTCCTCGCGCTGTTTGAGGTAGGCGGCCCAGCCGAGGTGGTAGATGTCGACGTGGGCGCGGTTGGCGTCCAGGTAGAACACCTGATTGACGGTGTCGCCCAGCAGCTTGACGTCGTGGGAGATGATCAAGACGCCACCGGGGAAGGTCTTGATCCAGTCGCGCAGCCACACGATAGAGTCGTGGTCGAGGTGGTTGGTGGGCTCGTCGAGGAGGAGCACGTCGGCGTTGGAGAAGAGCACGCGGGCGAGCTCGACGCGGCGGCGCTGGCCGCCCGAGAGCGTGTCGAGCCTCTGATCCAGGACGCGATCCTCGAGGCCGAGGGAGTGGGCGATCTGTGCGGCCTCCGCGTTGGCTGCCCAGCCGCCCGAATTCGTGAACTGCTGATCGAGCTTCACGTAGCGTTCCATGGCCCGCTGCTGGCGGGCGCCCTCGGTCGTGGACATCTCGTGCTCTGCCTTGCGAATGCGCGCGATGATCGAGTCGATGCCGCGCACGGAGATGATGCGGTCACGGGCCAACATCTGCGGGTCGCCGACGTGCGTGTCCTGCGCGAGGTAGCCGATGGTGCCGTTGGAGGTGATCGTGCCGGTGTACTCGGCCGCTCCCCCGCGGTCGGCTTCGCCGGCGAGCAGGCGCATCGTCGTGGTCTTTCCGGCGCCGTTGCGCCCCACGAGGCCGATGCACATTCCTTTGTCGATGCGGAAGCTCGCGTGGTTGACGAGTTCACGGGCACCGATTCGCAGCGAGAAGTCCTGGACGTTAATCACGCTCCAAGAGTAGAGGGAGGGACCGTTGTGGGCGAATCAACCCGCCCCGGCAGGGCCCTGTTGGGTCACACGGCACCTTTTCCGGGCACAATGGGTGGTGAATGTAACCGTTACAGTGCTCGTAAGTGAGGATTTCATCCCATGACAGATAGCCCGGTCCCGTCTGGATCGGCGCGCCCCGCGCGCGCCCTCGACATCA
>CATWCG010000054.1:0-8950 GCA_958349165.1 uncultured Actinomyces sp.
CGCAGGACGATACGCAGCTCGTCCAGGTCGGCGGGCGACAGCGTCGGGTATTCCTCGGGCAGGTAGAGGCCGCCGTCGGGCGCCAGGCCCTCCAGCAGGATGTCGCTGAAGGAGCGGGTGGGCGTGGTGGGGCCTCGTCGGGTCGAAATGTAACGCACGGGCCGATCCTATCGGAGTGTGCGCGTGTGAAGCGAGGGGGTTCGTCCTTCGTCACGTTTTGACGAGGCCGGGGCGCGCTGGGCGGTGCGGGCGCGGCCAGGTGGTGTGTGATAGAAACGACGGGTGAGTATCGACGACGACAGGTGGGCACCCCCGGCCGATGGGGGCGGGGAGGCGAGGCCGTCACCGGCCAAGGCGGGCCCGTCAAACGCTGTGCCCACAAAGGCTGACATGTCGGTCAGCTCGGGTGTGCGGGAGGACGTTCCTGTGCGTGAGCGCCCGGCTCCACCGACGCGCAAACGTGCCAGGTCGCGGCCCTCGGGTGCGGCCGGGGCGAGTAAGCCCAGCGCCGCGGCGGTGCCGGCGCGGACCTTTCGTTGGAGGGGAGGCGGGGAGAGGCGGCGGCCGCTGGGCGTGGCGGCCTTCATCCTCGGCGCTCTCATCGTCGTGGTCTTCGCTCACTCGATGCTCGCGTCGAACTCGGTGACGAGTGCGCGCACCCAGGGTTACGTGGGTGCGGCGACGAATACGGGCGTGCTGTCCCCGGCTTGGGCGTCGGGCGTCGAGACGGCGTGGACGCTTCCCGGTTCGTCGGCGGACGGCGTGTATGCTCAGTCGGTGCTTGTCGAGGGCACGACCATGTACGTGGCTGCCTGGGAGTCCGTCGACTCGCTTCAGATCACCGCCTACGACATCGCCTCCGCACAGCCGCACGAGACGTGGGTCTCACACGGAGACATCAGCGGGAAGCACAGTACGTCTGACGCGCCGCACGTGGTGTCGGCCGGGGAGTGGCTGGCCGTTGGTTCGATTCTCGTGTCAAAGGAGACGGGTGAACAGGAGGGAACGCCGTGGGGCGAGGAGACGCCGATGGCCTTCGTCGACGAGGTCGTGGTGACCTGCTCGTTACTGGAGACGTGCTCGGGGTGGACCCTCCAGTCCGGATCGTGGACTCGCCTGTGGCGAACCATCACGGCGAGGCAGTCGCACTCCGGCGACGCCTGGAAGAAAGGCGGGGGACGGGTGGTTGGCGCCGGTGAGGAGGCCTCTGTCCTCGTCCCCGTCGACTATCACTACAACCTGCAGCTCGTCAACGCTCGCACGGGTGAGCTCGCCACGCTCGGCGATGCGGGGCCCGCGAAGCTCTCGGCCATGTCGGATTTCCGACTGGCGCTCGACGGAGTCATCGTCGTTCGCTCCTCCAAAACAATGGAGGCCTACGACGTCACGGGGCGTCTCGTCGACACGTTCGAGGAGGGCAGCAGGGCATACGGCGTGGTGCCGAGCGAGGACGGACGGGCGCCCACGCTGGCGGAGCTGAAGGCCTTCTACTCGGACGGCACGGCGTCGTGGACGTCGGGCACGGCGCGGGTCGAAGGGGATGAGTGCACCACTCTTGCGTTCACGCCCACCGGCGACTATCCCCCTCGTTCGGTCGAGGGCGTCAAGCAGCTCTCGCTCAACTATTCCGTCTACTGCCCTTTCTCCCCGACTCAGCTGCGCGCCGCCACCGACGGCAGCGCCGTGTTCGTCAGGGCCAGGAGCTGGGAACGCGACCGCATCATCGCTCTCGACATGGTCAACAACGCCCACCACGCGGTGAGGCTGACGGACGCCGAGGAGATGACGTGGGCCTTTGACGACCTGCTCATCGTGGTGAGCAGCGAAGGGATCCTAGCTTTCACGCCCTCCTCGTCAGGTGCATGATTCATGAGCAACAACTATTCCAAGTGGGCTCCGCCGGGCACGAAGAGGCGGAGGAAGGGATGGCGTAAGCGCAGGCGTGAGCGTCGGGCGCGGCTCGCCCAGGAAGCTGCCGAGCGGCTCGCCGCGAGCGCTCCGACGGCCGCCCCCGACAAACGCTCGGCACCCACGCCCGCGCGGGCCGCACGCTCGACACCCGCACCCGGTCACGAAGCGGACGAGGGAGCCACGGCCTCATCGACGCGCCCCGTTCCCGAGAAGCTGTGGAAGAATCCGCTTCTCGTCACCGGGGCGTTGACGGTCCTTGTCATCGTCGCCATCACGGCCCTGTGGGGATTCGCTTACGGGCGTCCCGCTGTGCGGTCCCGGGGCTACACGGGGACGGCGACGAATACGGGTGTGCTCTCCGAAGCCTGGGCGTCGGGCGTCGACACGGCGTGGGTGATACCCAACGAGAAACGCAAGGGCGCGAAGGCAGCCAAGCAGAACCTGCTCGTTCAGGGCACGACCCTGTACGTCGCTTCCGTCGAGGAGAAGAGCGGCAGTCTGACGCTCACCGCCTACGACATCGCGTCCTCGTCGCCGCGCCAACTGTGGGTGTCCGACGCGACGGACGTGCACATGACGCGCGGATACTTCCATGCTGAGATCATCCCTCACGGCGCGCAGCTACTGGTCGGCAACGCCATCGTGGATGGGCGCACAGGCGAGCAGACGCAGGCCCCCTGGGAGGACGACACTGCGATGGCGGCCGTAGACGACATTGTCGTCACCTGTGGGAGGGCGGCGACATGCTCCGGCTGGACACAAGACTCGGGATCCTGGACGCGCGTGTGGACGACACAGACGGGCTCAACGATAGGCCAGATCAACACGTGGCACCTGCACGGATCGCGCGTCGTGGGCACCGGGGCGCAGGCTTCCTTCATCTCGCTTGGCAGCATCAAGAGCGCCCCGTCGTTGATCAACATCCACACGGGTGCGCGCACACCTCTCGGAGAAGACCCGGGATCGCTCCGCTCGGGGCCCGTCTACTATCGTGCGAGTGACGGCATCGCGGTCGTCGACACGAACAGCGAGGTGACGCTGCTTGATCCCAGCGGCGCGGTTATCGAACGCTTCACAGGGCGCGACGCGGACGCCGTCGCGACGGATGACGGCCCGCCCCCGACTCTGGAGGAGCTGCGCGCCTTCTTGCGCGACGGCAGGGCGTCCTGGACATCAGGAACGGCCGGCTTCGACGCAAGCACGTGCGAGGACATCATGTTCTTCCCCAGTGCGGACCTGCCGCCGAAGACGCTGCCTCGCATCAACACGGTGCAGACCAACGCATTCCTGTGTTCCTTCCAGCCGAGCTCGATGCGGGCCAGCGCTAACGGCGCAGCGATGGTACTCGAGCTCAAGGAGTGGCGGGAGCACTCCGTCTACGTGCTTGACCTGGAGGGCTCCAGGGTCCTGACCCCTCCGGCGTTGAGGGACGCGACCAACCTGACGTGGGCCTTCGACGATCTGCTCATCGTGGTGACCTGGGAGGGAGTCGTGGCCTTCACGCCGCGCTCGTCGTGACGCTACCCTGGTGGCATGACTGATCTGCCTTTCCGCGTCGGCCAAGCGGTCGACGTCCACGCGTTCGCTGCACCCGATTCGCCGCGCCCGCTGATGGTCGCGTGCCTGGAGTGGCCGGGCGAGCGCCCCCTCGAGGGCCATTCGGACGCGGACGTCGCCGCGCACGCCCTGTGCGACGCGATGCTGCTGGCCACGGGCCTGGGCGAGCTCGGCACGGTCTTCGGCGTGGATCGCCCCGAGTGGGCGGGCGCGTCGGGGCGCGCGCTCCTTGAGGAGGTTCGCCGCATGGCCGCCGAGGCCGGCTGGGTGCTGGGCAACGCGACCGTGCAGGTCGTCGGCAACCGCCCGCGCATGGCGGCTCGTCTGCCCGAGGCCTGCGCGGTCATGAGCGAGATCGCTGGCGGCACGGTCACCGTGTCGGCGACGACGTCGGATCACCTGGGCTTCACGGGACGAGGCGAGGGCGTGGCCGCGCTGGCGAGCGTCCTCATGGTGCGCGCCGAAGCGTAGCCCGCGTGTGCCCACCGGGACGCGGCGTGATAGAAACATGTCATGAGCAACGACGACCTCCGCCGCGGTTCCGATGACGAGGCGCACACTCGCCCCTCCGAGAGGCCGAACGCGGATTCGCCGGTCAACGCCCTCGAGTTTCCCGAGTTCGGAGAATTGCCTGGGTTCGCGCCGCTTCCTGACCTCGCGCCGCTGCCGGAGTTGGCGCCACTGCCGAACGTGGACGATCTCCTCGCCGCGACCCCATCACCGCTCACCGACGAGGCCGGCGCAGCCCAGGCGGACACCGAACCTTCGCAGAATCCGACCCCGCCCGGTGACGCGACTGTGCGGGCACAAGCCCCCATCGCGTGGTCGCAGACCGGGGATGCTTCGACAGAGGACCTCTGGGCCGACACTCCCCTGCCCATGTACGGTCTCATGCCGGACGAGGCGTCTGTGGAGGAGGCTGCGTTTTCCTCGAACGACACCGCTTCCCCTATCGTCGCCACGGCCTCGTCTCAGGCGCACCCCGAAGGCGATGAAACGTCGACGGCGCTCCACGCCCCGGGGCCGAAGTCCTCCCGGACGCGGGTCGACACGACAGCTGTCACACGCAAGCCGTCCGTCGTCATGATCGCGCTCGCCGGCGTTGCCGCGCTCAGCGTCGGGATCATTCTCCTCGCTCCCGGTCTGTTCGGGTCCTCATCAGTGCCTTCGTCGAAACCATCGGCGAACGCCACCGCTGCGACGAGCACTCAGGTACGCGAACATGCGGAGAACCTGCCGCCTCGCGAACCCGGATACCGCGGGAGCGCCACGAACACGCACTCGATCTCGCCTCAGTGGGCCTCGGGCGTGGCCACCGCGTGGACGCTCGATCTATCGCTAGACATGACTCAGTTCGGAACGCAGATGTTCGTCGACGACCACGTCCTCTACATCGCTGGCAACGACACGATCGAGGGCCAGCGCGGTTCCGCCGTCAGGATTCTGGCCTATGACCTCTCCGGTGAGGAACCCACGCTCCTGTGGGACAGGATCGCACCCACGAAAAATTCGGCCATCACGACGTACACGCCTGCATTCGTATCGACCGAGAATCAACTCTTTTTTCATGACCTGATCATCGACAAGGCGACCGGCGAGCAGACACAGGCCCCGTGGGGCATAGAGACTCCTCTCGCATACGCTGACGGCATCCTCGTGACCTGCGCACCGCCGTCCACCTGCAACGGTTGGACAGGGGCGTCCGGCGAGTGGACGAACCTGTGGACGACGACAACGATTTCCCAGACCTCCTACGGGTGGGCTTACCAGGGCCTGGGCTATTCCCCCGCGGGCACTACCATCTCTGGCAGTGGCGCGCTAGCTTCCTTCCTGGTTCCCTCCAACTATCAGGAAGCCCCGCAGATCATCAACATCCATACGGGCGTGACAACGACCCTGCCCAGTCCCGACCATGCAGGCTTGGGCCAATACGTCGAAGTCGCGACCGACGGCTTCGTCGTCATAGACGTCAGCAAGAAGCAGGGGCTGCTCACCGACAGCGCGGGCGCCCACCAATCCACGTTCTCGATCGATCAATATCAGCGTCTACCCGCAGTCAGCCGTGACGGCAACAAACCGAGCACCGCGGATATCACGACCTTCATGACGACGAAGACCGCGAATTGGGCGACAGGTACGGTAGGCCTCGTGGGTGAGGACGACTGTTCCATCCAGGTCACCCTCACCTCCGACGGGTCCACGCACACAACCCCGGTCCCCGGCGTGCTGAGCCCATACATGACGAGCACGTGCGTCTTCAGCCCACAGGAGGTCCGCGTCAGCGCGGACGGTTCGGTTCTCTACGCCGATACCTTCACCTACCAGGACGAGAGGCGGTACTTCATCGATACAGCCAACGGGCTCGCCTACACATCAAACCTTCTCAACCTGCCGAAACAGACCATGTGGGTCTTCGACGACATGCTGATCGGCATGAGCACAACGGGTATCACGGCCTTCGTACCGGCCTCCTCCTGAGGCCGGCATCGGATTACCACACCGCCATTGCCCTATGGTAGAAACGACACATGAGCAATGACGATCATCCGGGCACGAACACCTCCCCGCAGGCCGAGCAGTGGGTGCCGCCGAGCGGGACGCCCCCAATCCCCCAACCCGCCAGTGCGCGACCCCGCGCGAGGAGACGCGGGAAGCCAGTCCTCCTCGCGGCTCTGCTGTGCGTCATCGTCGTCATCGTCGCCGTCCTCGGCATCCGTCAGCTCACGCAGACCCCGGGGGGTCAGGACCCTCACCATTCATTCACCTCCGCCCCTACCGTCGGCTACTCGGGAGCGGCGACGAACACGGGATCGATCTCCCCCGCCTGGGCCTCGGGCGTCGAGACGGCGTGGAGGATCCCCTTCCCGTCCTCACAGTACGGCCCCCGCGCGATCACGACCGTTGAGGGCACCACCCTGTACGTCTTCTTCATCGGCCCGGATTACTCCACTCGTGAGGCCACCGTCGCGGCCTTCGATATCTCCTCCGAGCAGCCGCGCGAGCTGTGGCGCACGACAGGGCCCGTACCCGAGTCGTTCAGGCAATCCACCTTCGTGTCAGATGGAGACCAATTCATCGTCGATTCCATTGTCATCGACAAAGCGACGGGCGCCCAGTCTCTGGCTCCATGGGAGGAATCGGAGGCGCTCGCGGCCGTTGACGGCATCGTCGTGGCGTGCGATCGCCAACAGACCTGCTCGGGCTGGACGCAGGAGTCCTCCTCGTGGGTTCGCCAGTGGGAGACAACCACCGACTTCCTCCTCGATGCCCTGCCTACCTCGGACAGCATCGCCTATCCCGATACTCCCGTGATCGGCACCGGAGAGCACCAGTCGGTCGTCCTGTCCGTTGATTCGCAGACGCATTTGCTCCAGCTCCTCGATCCGCGGACCGGGCAGGTCACGGACGCCGCCTCAGTCAGTCCATTCGGGACCAGGCGCGACGACAAGATGTCTGTCATCATCGCCAGCGATGGGGTCATAGCTTTCAACGACGACTTCTTCGTCACCTACGACGCCGACGGCTTCATCACGGGCGTTCACTCCTACGAGAAGTCGGAGAGAACACCGACGCGCGACGGACGTGTTCCCTCCACATCGGAACTCACCGATTTCCTGCTCGGAGGGACGCCCGCATGGACGAATGCGACGGTCACTCCCCAGCAGGCGGCCCTCACCCTCACGGTGACTCCGAGCGACGGAAGGCCAAGCGTCGATATTGATCCCAGCAATAACGACCAGTCGTACACCGCCCCCAGCTCGGGGCTCTCCGCGGTCCGCGCCAGCACCGACACGTCGGTCGTGTACGTCGAGTCCGTCGAAGCCAATACCACGGGCAACCGTTTCTTCTTCGACACGGCCAGCGGCCAGGGACATGGGTCGGCGGAGTTCCACGACGCCGAGGACCTCTTGTGGCCCTTCGATGACCTGGCCATCGGCGTAACGCTCGACGGCGTCGTAGCGTTTACCCCCAAGGCCTCGTAAGACCCTGCCCGACCACCGACAGAAAAGGTAAGCCCGTGAGCACCAACGCCCCCCAGTACGCGGCCTCCGCCAGGACCACGCCCACGCGACCCACGCGCCTCTTCCTGACGACGGGCGTCGCGCTCGTCGCGAGCCTCGGGGCTTTCCTCGCGCCCTCGCTGAGCACGAGCGCCCGCCAGCTTCCCGGCCCGGCGGCGACCCCGCCTCCGTCCAACGACGGCCCGGAACAATCGGTGTCTCTGACACCGATTGGCTACCGGGGACAGGCAACCAACACGAACGAGCTCCCCGACGCGTGGGCCTCGGGCGCTGCAACGGCGTGGATGCTCCCCACCGGCGACGTTTCCCACCTGCCCGCTCGGCTGATCGCAGAGGGGTCGACCCTCTACGTGCTCACCTACGGGAGCGGTAGCGAGGCCGTGACCACCGTGTCCGCCTACGACGTGTCGGGCAGCGAGCCGGTCGTCCAGTGGACCACGACCGGGCCCCAACCGTCCCGAATTCGCGCCGAGGCATTCCCGTCCTCCGTCTCGACCCAGGACGAGATTCTGCTCAGTGACATCATCGTCAACCGCTCGACCGGTGCCCAGACGCAGGCGCCCTGGGGTTCCGACCTGCCGATGGGGGTGGCAGGCGGCGTCCTCGTCACCTGCGACACCTTCAGCTCGTGCTCCGGGTGGTCCCGCGACTCGGGCGCGTGGACGAGGCTGTGGTCCACGACGACCTCACCCCAGCGCCGCGCGGGCCTGGCCCACTCGGGTCTGACGGCTCCCGCGAGCGCCGTCATCGGCAGCGGCGGGGGCGCTGCCGTGGTCGTTCCCGTCGACGAGGCCCACCAGGCCCCGCAGCTCATCAACCCGGCCACGGGGGAGCTGACGACTCTCGGAGAGGCACCCTCCACGAGCGGCCCGCGCATCTCCCGGGTCACGCTGGCGAGCGACGGAGTCCTGGTCGCCGGCGAGAAGGAGAGTATTGCCTACAACACCGGGGGCGAGGTCGTGGGCACTGTCAGGGCAGGGTGGGAGCTCGATCGTCTTCCAACCTCCGACCGTGAGATCCCGACCACGGCAGAACTCAGTTCTTTCTTGACGCAGGGCAGCGCCCCGTGGACGACGGCCACCGTCGAGCGCCCCTATGTGAATGACGACCACAGCTATACCATGGTCGCCGTCTCTACCAGCGGGGAGAGCTATAGGATCAAACCCGGCAAGTCATTCCCCGGGATGCCCGAGTACAACACGTGGCACGCCGCCCAGGTGCGCGCCAGCGCCGAGGGAAATGCCCTGTACATTCAGGGCGTACCCTCTGCCCAACGGCGGGCTTTCTTCTTCAACATGTCGCGGGATATGACCTACGTGTTGCCGCAGCTCGACGATGCCACGAACGTGGTGTGGGTCTACGATGACCTGCTCGTCGGGACTAGCAACGGCGCTGTCGTCGCATTCACGCCCGCGAGCCAGTGAGCGGATCATAGAGAACCGTCCCCGACGCCCGAGAGC
>CATWCG010000055.1:0-8875 GCA_958349165.1 uncultured Actinomyces sp.
GGCCATGAGAAGGCGGCGACGCTCGCCGCCGGACACGGTGGTTCCCCCCGAGCCGATTGGCGTGTCGATGCCGTCGGGCAGGGTGGAAATCCACTCCTGGAGGCCGGCACGCGCGAGGAGCGCCGTGGCCTCGTCCCTCGTGAGGGAGGCGCGGGCGACGCGCAGGTTTTCGAAGATGGAGGTCGCGAAGACGTGGGCGTCTTCGGCGGTCATCGTGATGAGGGACGTGACCTGGTCGCGATCCGCTCCCCATGCGGGGACGCCGTTGATGAGGGCCTGGCCCGCCTTGGGCGGGATGACGCCGGTGAGCGTTGCGAGCAGGGTGGTCTTGCCGATGCCGGAGGCGCCCACAATGGCGAGGGAAGAGCCGGGGCGCAGCGTGAGCGAGATGCCGGTGGCCAGGGTCGGGCCTCCCGGCCAGCCGATCGACAGGTTGCGCGCCTCGATGACGGGCTCTGAGTCGGGGATGTCGTGCGCGGCTTCGGGCGACTCCTCACTGATGAGCGCGCAGATGCGCGTCGCCGCCTGCGCGCTGCGCACGAGCTGGGCGGCGGCCGGTGCAAGTTCGGCGACCCCCTCGAAGGAGGACAGGGGGACCAGAACGATGACGGCTAGGAGCACCTGCGCCAAGGCCCCGGAAGTAGTCTGTGGGATGCCGATGAGGAGCGCTCCGATGACTGCCGCGCCCATGGCGACCACGTCGAGCCCGCGTGCGAGGGCCGACAGCTGCGCGGAACGCCCGATCGCGCCGGCAAGCTCCTCTTCGGCGCGCTCGAGGGACGCGCGCGCCTGGGGGAGAGTTCCCGACAGGGACAGCTCGGTGGCGCCCTCCAGAACCGCGAGGGTCGTGGCAGCGATGTCGGTGCGTGCGGCCGATCCCTGGGTTTCGGCCAGGCGTACCGAGCGGGCGGTGAGCGCGGGAGCGAGGACGCCCGAGACGACGAGGGAGACGGCGAGGATCAGGCCGGCCGCGGGGGAAATGAACGAGACGGCTCCAACCGTGCCCACGCCGACGACGAGCGCCACGAGGGCTGGTAGGAGCGTCTTGACGACGACGTTGCCGACCTCGTCCACGTCCGCCCCGGCGCGCGTCATGAGGTCGCCGCGTCGCAGACTCGACAGGGAGGCGGCGGGCTGGAGGCACAGGCGGTCGTAGAGGTTGCCACGCAGCGCGTCCATGCCTTGGAGGGCGACCCTGTGGGAGGCCAGGCGCGCCAGGTAGCGCGCGAGTGCGCGCGAGACGCCGAAGAGCCGGACGGAGGTGGCAGCGACGGTCAGGTAGAGGACCGGCGGCTGCTGGGAGGCACGGGCGATGAGCCACGCCGCGGTGCCTCCCAGCGCGATCGCCGAGCCGAGCGCGCCCACGCCCAGGAGTAGCGAGAGGGCGAAGCCGGATCGCGACACCTGGAGCATGGAGATGCACCGGCGTAGCGCGGCGGATTCCGAGCGGGTCAGGAAGAGCCTCATGCCAGTGCCTCCTCCTCGGCGGACGCCACGTCGATGATCGTGTCGGCCACGCCGATGACGGCGCTGCGGTGGGCAATAACGATGACCGTGCGGCCCTCCTCGCGCATCGTGGTGATGGCGCGCACGACTGTCTCCTCGCTGACGGCGTCAAGGTGTGCGGTCGGCTCGTCCAGGATGACGACCTGTGATCGTGCGGCGAGCGCGCGCGTGAGCGCCAGGCGTTGGCGCTGGCCGACGGACAGGCCGACCCCGCCGACGCCGATGGTGCTCTCCCACCCGTGGGGTGTGGTCGACAGGACGGCATCGAAGCCGGTGGCGCGCGCGGCCTCCTCCAGGTCGGCCAGCGGCAGACCTCCCATGTTGTCCAGGATCGAACCCGGGATCAGGGTGGGGGACTGGGGAACCCAGGAGAGGCCGGAGCGCCAGGACACGGGGTCGACGTCGGTCAGGGCCAGGTCGTCGCCGTGCGGGAACGAGGCCTGGGGGCGCAGGAGGATACGCCCGGCGTCGGGCGTCACATCGGCCAGCAGGCAGGCGACGAGCGTCGACTTGCCCGCGCCAGAGGGGCCCGCGAAGGCCGTGACCGTGCCGGGGCGGATGACCCCGTCGGTGGGGGCGGGGCCCCAGGCTCCGCGTGCGCGCACGCCGACGCCGTCCAGGACGATCGCCGTCGCCGTCATGTCCGGGCAGGGGGACGTGCCGGGGGCGGCCACGTCCTGGGCCTGCTCGATGATGTCGAATGCGGCGCGCGAGGCGGTCACGCCGTTGGCCGAGGCGTGGAACTGGGCGCCGACCTGGCGTAGCGGCTCGAAGACCTCGGGGGCCAGCATGATGACGGCCAGGCCGTGGAAGAGAGAGATATTACCGAAAACCAGGCGCATGCCGACCTCGACGGCGACGAGCGCGACCGACAGGGTCGTCAGGAACTCCAGGACGCCACCCGACAGGAAAGCGACGCGCAGGGTCGCCATCGTGGCCTTCGTGTTGGATTCCCCGAGCTTGCGCAGGTGAGCGCGCGGACCCTTCTCCCGGCCCAGAGCCCGCAGGGTAGGCAGGCCCGTCATGAGGTCCAGAAGCTGGGCGGTCAGGCGCTTCATAGACTCGAGCTTGTCCTCGGAGGCGGCCTGGGTGAAGCGGCCGATGAGGATCATGAAGAGAGGGATGAGAGGGATGACGAGGAGGGCGATGAGTGCCGACCAGAAGTCCAGCAGCAGGATGACGCCCAGGGCCGCGGGCGTCACCGTGCACACGAGCACCAGCTGAGGGAGGAAGGAAACGAAGTAGGGGCGCAGGTCCTCCAGGCCCGTGGACAGGAGCGTCGCCGTCTGGGCCCCGTTGGTTGCCCTCCACCGCGGGCCAAGGGCCACGGAGGCGTCGATCACCCGCCCGCGTAGCTCGGCGACGGCCCGGGTGGCGGCGCGTGCAGCGACCGCCTCGCGTGTGGCGACAACCAGGGCACGGCACGCGAAGACCGCCCCGATCCCGGCGATAATACTCGCCACGTCGCCCAGCGACGCCGTTCCCGACACGACGGGGGACAGGGCGGCGGAAATCAGCAGGGCCTGGGCCAGCACCAACAGGGCCGTGATCGTTCCCAGGAGCGCCGTCAGCGCGATGGGACCGCGAGCCGAACGGGCGTAGCGCAGTAAGCGAGGATCAAAGGGACGCACGGGTACTATTGTGCCCCAAAAGCGCGCGTCATGGGTCGAAGGTCCCCGGCCTCGTCCCCGGTGGGAATACGACTGCGCCCGGCCCCCGAGGAGGGAACCGGGCGCAGCTCGGCAGAGAATCAGCCTCCGAGGAAGTTCTCGCCCAGGCGGATCTTCTTCATGAGCAGACCCGTCCGGATGGTCACGTCCTCCGTGCCCACGCGGCCACGGAAGGTCCAGTAGGACCAGGCGACGTAGGCCAGAACGATGGGCAGCAGGCAGACGGTCACGATCGTCATGACGGTCAGCGTCGCGTCCGACGAGGACGCCTGGTCAATCGTCAGCGAGTACGCCGGGTTGATCGAGGACTTCTGGACGGCGGGAGCCATCGACGCGAAGACCCATGCCACCGTGCCGGCGATCGCCACGGAGGAGGCCGCGAAGGACAAGCCCTCGCGGCGCAGCGACGACTGCGACAGGGCGGTCGAGGCGATGATCGCCAGGGCGGCGACCACGAGCGGGATCCACGCCAGGACGTTCGTCGTGTAGGCGAACTGACCCCAGATCAGCCACGCGGCGGCCAGGACGGTCGCGGCGATCGACGCGGGGGCGGCGATCGCGTTGGCGCGATCGCGCACCTCACCCGTCGTCTTGAGGGCCAGGAACTGCGCGCCGTGAGCCAGGCACACGAACAGGACGGCCAGGCCGCCCAGGATCGTGTAGGGGGTCAGCAGCGAGAAGAAGCCGCCGGTGAGCTGGTGCGTCGCACTCGACAGCGACTGGTTCACCAGGGTCGGGTCGACGACGGTGCCGGTGGCCACGTCAACGACCTCGATGCGCATGCCCTGAACGAAGTTCGCGAAGGCGACGCCCAGCAGCAGCGGAACGAGCCACGCACAGATCGAGTGCGCCCAGTCCCAGGAACGACGCCACTTCTCGGTGGCGACCTTCGAGCGCCACTCGAGCGCCATGACGCGCACGATCAGGCAGACGAGGATCAGGAAGAGGGCTAGGTACATGCCCGAGAACATGGTCGCGTACCACTCGGGGAACGCCGCGAAGGTCGCGCCGCCGGCGGTGAGCAGCCACACCTCGTTGCCGTCCCAGTGCGGGCCGATCGTGCGCACAGTCTGGGTGCGTTCGCGGTCGCCCTTGGCGACGAGAGGCAGGAGCATACCGACGCCGAAGTCGAAGCCTTCGAGGATCAGGTAGACCGTCCACAGAACGGCGACGAGGATGAACCACAGGATTGACAGAGTCATGATCGTTGTTCCTCTCTCAGTATCCGAAGGACAGGTCGGCCGGCGTCTCGTCCTCGGTCTTGTCGGCCTTGGAGGAGTGAATGCCCTCGAGGGCGTAGCGCTTCATGAGGACGAACCACATGACGCCCAGGACGCCGTACAGGAGGGTGAAGAGGATGAGCGAGGCGAGCACCTGCCCAGCGGGAACGTTGGGGGAGACGCCCACCTCGGTCAGCATCGCGACGGAACCAAGGTCCGAGCCCATGGCCAGGGCCTCCTGGTTGGGGACGACGACCCACGGCTGGCGACCCATCTCGGTGAAGATCCAGCCGAAGGAGGCCGCCAGGAAGGGCAGCGGCAGGTTGAGGAGCGCGAGGCGGCTCAGCCACTGGTTGGACGAGGCCCGACCGCCGCGGGTGGCCCACAGACCCCAGGCAGCCAGCAGGAAGGCCACCATGCCCAGGCCGATCATGAAGCGGAAGGACCAGAAGGTCACCATCTGCGGCGGACGGAAGTCATACTGCGAAGCATCGCCGTACTTGGCGGTGAAATTCGGGTCGGAGTTGAGCAGCTCCACCATGCGCTCCTGGACGTCGGCGACGCCCTCGGAGGTGGCGGAGAAGGAGTTGTGGGACATGAAGGAGGCAACACCCGGGACCTTGATGAACTGGGTCGGCTGCGTGCCGTCCTCACCGAGGGGGCAGGACCCGAACTGGGCGACGGTAAATGCGGCGCCGTCGGTGTCCATGCAGATGCCTTCTGCTGCGGCCATCTTCATGGGCTGGGCCTCGACCATCTCCTGGCCCTGCACGTGGCCGGAGGCGACGGTGCCGAGGCCGCCGATGAGGACGACGATCAGACCGAAGCGGGCGATGGGACGCCACACGTCGCGTGCCTGCGCCACGGCCTCGTCGCTGCCCTCACGGGAAGCGCGCACCATCCACCAGATGGCGATGCCGGCCACGAAGGAACCGGCGACCAGCCACGCGGAGGTGATGACGTGGGAGTACTCGGACAGGTAGACGCCCGAGGTGATGAGCTTGAGGAAGCCGCCGGCGCCGTCGAGCTCGGCGCGGCCGGTCTCGGGGTTGAAGCGGGCGCCCACGGGGTGCTGCATCCACGCGTTGGCCGCGAGAATCCAGGCGGCCGAGAGCATCGTGCCGATGGCGACGCACCAGATGGTCGCCAGGTGGATGCCCTTGGAGAGGCGGCCCCAGCCGAAGATCCACAGTCCGAGGAAGGTGGATTCGAGGAAGAAGGCCAGGAGGGCCTCGACGGCCAGGGGTGCGCCGAAGATGTCGCCGACGAAGCGGGAGTACTCGGACCAGTTCATGCCGAACTGGAACTCCTGCACGATGCCGGTGGCGACGCCCAGAGCGAAGTTAATGAGGAGGAGCTTGCCGAAGAAACGGGTTGCCTGCAGCCAGTATTCCTTGCCGGTGCGGTGCCATGCGGTTTGCATGATGGCGACCAGCAGGGACAGGCCGATCGTCAGCGGTACGAGGACGAAGTGGTAGACGGTGGTGACACCGAACTGCCATCGCGCGACCGTGACCGTGTCGAGCGCTGTTTGCGCGAGGGTCATGATGGGACCTTCCCGTGTGGGGATGGGGGATCGAAATGTCCCGCAACAAGAGTGTTAGGACCTATGTCACGGGCTGATTTAAATGTAGCTCAAAAGACAGAAGTAAAGCGCCTGGAAGACGCGATGCGTGACAGTTTTGTGACATATGTGTCTGATTATTTTGAACGGCTTTTTCCGTGCGATTGTGTGAGTGTGACGTTGAACGGGTCACCCTTCGGTTGATGCGGGTTGCTGATGTGCGACAATAAGGGGTGAATGGATGTCGCGGGCATGCCTCCGCGATGAGAGCCGAGCGATGACCTCTGTGACTTGCCGCCGGCAGCTGCGCAACTGCGCTCCACTAGGTTTCCGCCCCTCGCGGGCGATGAAAACGGGCGCGTCCGGGCATGGGGCGCGCGCCCATTAATTGGAGAATCGTGACAACCGAATCACACACGCCCGTGGCCCCCGCCGCGTCGCTGCTGTTCCAGGCTCCCGTCTTCCAGGCTGCGCCCGAAGTGGCTGCGCCGGTCGTCGTCGACGAACCCGAGGCGAAGCCCAAGCGTCGGCGCGCCTCCGCCGATGCGGAATCGAATGCCCCCCAGGAAGAGGCTGCCCCCAAGCGTCGCCGCCGCTCGAAGAAAGCCGACGACGCTGCGCCCGAGGACAGCGCTCCCACCGCCGAAACCGACGAGGCGCCCGCAGAGTCGAAGACGCGCCGTCGCCGCCGCTCGAAGAAGGCCGACGAGGCCTCGGCCCCCGCTGAGGAGAGCGCCGACAAGGCAGAAACCAACTCCGGCGAGGCGGACGCCTCGGACGAGGAGGACTCCTCGAGCCGTCGCCGTCGCCGTCGCCGCGCCCGCTCCTCCAGCTCGTCCACCGAGGAGAGCACCGATCCTGCGGATCAGGTGCAGGCCCTGAAGGGGTCGACACGACTCGAAGCGAAGAAGATGCGTCGCCGCGAGGGGCGTCGCGAGGGACGCCGCCGCCACTCGATCTCCGAGTCCGAGTTCCTGGCGCGCCGCGAGTCCGTCGAACGCACGATGGTCATCCGCGACCAGGACGGCCTCGACCAGATCGCGATCCTTGAGGACGGCCTGCTCGTCGAGCACTACGTCGCGCGCCGCACGCAGTCCTCGATGGTCGGCAACATCTACCTGGGCCGCGTCCAAAACGTCCTGCCCTCCATGGAGGCCGCGTTCGTTGACGTGGGTCGCGGCCGCAACGCCGTGCTCTACGCCGGCGAGGTCAACTGGGATGCCGTCGGGATGGAGGGCAAGCCCCGCCGCATTGAGTCCGCTCTCAAGTCCGGAGACCCCGTCCTCGTCCAGGTGACGAAGGATCCGATCGGTCACAAGGGCGCGCGCCTCACCTCGCAGATCACCCTGGCAGGGCGCTACCTGGTGCTGATCCCCGGCGGCTCCATGATGGGCATCTCCCGCAAGCTGCCGGACAAGGAGCGCGCCCGCCTGAAGAAGATCCTCAAGGCCGTCGTGCCTTCCGGTTCCGGCGTCATCGTGCGCACGGCCGCCGAGGGCGCCTCGGAGGAACAGATCCGCGACGACGTCACTCGCCTGACGCGCCAGTGGGAGGACATCGAGAAGAAGCGCACCTCGACGAAGAGCGCTCCGACGCTCCTGCGCGGCGAGCCCGAGCTCGCGGTGCGCGTCGTGCGCGACATCTTCAACGAGGACTTCACGAAGCTCATCATCGAGGGGCGCGACACCTACGCGACCGTCAAGGAGTACGTGGATGAGCTCAGCCCCGAGCTCTCCGATCGCGTCGAGCAATGGGTGGGTACGGAGGATGTCTTCCATGCGCATCGCATCGACGAGCAGCTCGCCAAGGGTATGGATCGCAAGGTCTGGCTGCCCTCGGGAGGCACCCTCATCATCGACCGCACCGAGGCGATGACCGTCATCGACGTCAACACCGGCAAGTTCATCGGCGCCGGCGGCACGCTCGAGGAGACGGTCACCCGCAACAACCTGGAGGCGGCCGAAGAGATCGTGCGCCAGCTGCGCCTGCGCGACATCGGCGGCATCGTCATCATCGACTTCGTCGACATGGTGCTCGAGTCGAACCGCGACCTCGTGCTGCGCCGCCTGGTGGAGTGCCTGGGTCGTGACCGCACGCGCCACCAGGTCACCGAGATCACCTCGCTGGGCCTCGTGCAGATGACGCGCAAGCGCGTGGGTGAGGGCCTGGTTGAAGCCTTCTCCACCCCCTGCGAGGCGTGCGAGGGTCGAGGGTTCATCGTGCATCACCATCCCGTCGAAACCTCCGGTGGCGACAGCTCCTCGAAGTCGGGCAAGGCCTCGAAGAAGCAGCAGAAGAAGGCCGAGGCTCGCCGCGTCGAGGACAACGTGGATCACGAGCGCGCGAAGGAAGCCCTGAGCGCGATCGCCGCCGCCTCCTCGCGTAAGGAGGACGAGGCCTCGGGCGAGCAGGAAGGCACGCCCACCAAGAAGCGCAAGGCGCGTGGCGCGAGCGTCGCCTCCGCCGAAGCTGCCCCCGCTGAGGAGGCGCGCGCCGAGGCTGCCCCCGCCGAGCAGGCGCCCGAGGAGTCGGCCCCCGCCGCTCCTTCGGCTTCTGAGCCGACAGCAGCGGACGATGGCGCGACCAAGCGTCCCCGTCGCCGCCGCCGTGTCGCGGAGAGCACGCCGATGCCCGAGCTTCCGGTCCACATTGACCTGCCCGAGCCGGTCGCCCATGCCGAGCAGCCCGCGGCGCCCATCAAGGACGCCTCGGAGATCCAGCTGCCCGAACAGCGCGAGAAGGCGCCCGCCACTCGCAGGCGCGCGCCCCGAAAGGCCGCGACGGCCTCGTCCGCTGAGCCCGCCCAGGCTCCCGCTGCGCCGTCGCGCACAGAGGTCGTCGAGCCGGTAGCTCCCGACGCCGTCGCCCCGGCAGTGGACGAGGCGCCCGCCCCGGCGGCTCCCGAGCAGCCCGCC
>CATWCG010000056.1:0-8851 GCA_958349165.1 uncultured Actinomyces sp.
CTTGTGGGACGGTGCAGGAGCGAGGCGGCGCGACCCGCGCGTCGCCTCCGGGCATGGATTGAGGAATAAACAACAGATGAAACGTGGACCTTTCATTGCCGGCGTGAGCGCCCTCGGCGTCATCGCGCTGGTTCCCGCCCTGATTCCCTCCGCGGTGGCGGCCGACGACCACTACGGCGCGAATCTTCCCTACACCCGCTACGAGGCGGAGGAAGCGAGCCGCTCGGAGGGGACGACCCTCGAGCGCTCCGACGACCTCGAGTCGACGGCGATTGAGGCCTCGGGCCAGTCCTATGTGGCCCTGAATGACAAGGATTCCTCCGTCGACTTCACGGCCACGGTCCCGGGCAACGCACTGGACCTGCGCTTCACCCTGCCGGATCACACCTCCGGGCGCGTTGACGTGCGCGTGAACGGTGAAACGGCCGCGACGCTGGACCTTTCCTCCGAGGCTGCCTGGCAGTATGTCGGCGGCGATTTCGTGTATGACGAGCCCAGCCAGGCGCCCTCGTCTACCGTTGCTCGTTTCCGCTTCGACGAGACGCACACGCTGCTGAATCGCCAGGTTCGCGCGGGCGATCACATTCAGATCGTTAAGGTTGGCGACGATCAGAACGCCTACGGCATCGACTTCGTCGAGCTTGAGGAGGCGCTGCCCGAGGTTTCGCGTCCCGCGGGCGCCGTGAGTATCAGTGATTACGAGGGTGCCAAGCCCGGTGATGGTGTTGACGACTCTGACGCGCTGGTCTGGGCGATGGATCAGGCCGCGAACACCCCCTCCAAGACGGTCTACATCCCCGCGGGTACCTGGGAGCTGGGCCGCCAGATCGGCATTAATCACTCCGACCTGACGATCCAGGGTGCGGGCATGTGGTACACCGACCTGCGTTTCACGTCGGACCAGGTCGCCGGAGGCGGCTTCACGTTCAACCATGAGGTCGGCGGCGTGACGATCACCGACTTCTACATGTCCTCCAACCTGAAGTCCCGCTACTCGCAGAATGCTCAGTACAAGGGCTTTTCCGGCTCGGCGGGGTCGAATACCCGCGTGGCGAACGTGTGGGTGGAGCACTTCGAGTGCGGCTTCTGGATGGGCGACTACGTGGACGCCAGCAACATGCGATACACGGAGGGCATGGTCATCGAGAATGCCCGCATTCGTAACAACTTGGCCGATGGCGTGAACTTCGCGCAGGGCACCGCCCATTCGACGGTGCGTAACTCGTCGGTGCGCGGCAACGGCGACGATGGCTTGGCCTCCTGGTCGAGCATCGACACGTACTCGCATAGTGAGGCGCGCGTCGCCGAGGCCAACTCCTTCATTGGCAACACGGTTGAGCTGGGGTGGCGGGCCTCGGGGATCGGCCTCTTTGGCGGCAAGTCCCATGTCATCCGCGACAACCTGCTCATCAACAACTTCTCCGGAGCCGGCATCCGCCTGAACACGGTGTTCGAGGGGCATAACTTCGACCTGAACACGGATGAGGGCATCACGATCGCCCACAACAAGCT
Source organism: uncultured Actinomyces sp. (assembly GCA_958349165.1). Taxonomy (GTDB): domain Bacteria; phylum Actinomycetota; class Actinomycetes; order Actinomycetales; family Actinomycetaceae; genus Pauljensenia. The sequence goes on from CATWCG010000056.1 coordinate 1,513, forward strand.
GGTGCGTTCGGGCACGACGAACGACTTCTATGGAAAGACGCGCGGCGCGATCGACTTCCAGGAGGCGAGGGGCGAGATTCGTAACGTCACGGTGACCGACAACGTTATCGTGCGCCCCTACGCTGAGGAGATTCGCGCCGACTTCGGTCTCGGTGAGGATGCGCTGTCCTATCGCGGTATCACGCTGCGCGATAACAAGCGCGACGACGAGGCCGGGTACACGCCCAAGAACCAGGTCGTGAACTACGCCGAGGTGAACGGCGAGGTCGTGCGCGGGGTTCCCGAGACGGACAACTACTCGCTGTACTGGTTCCAGCGCGATGAGCGCGGCGCCGACGGGACCACTCACCGTTATTGGGTCTCTAAGGCCGACGGCGTTGAGCTCACGGGCGACATGGAGTATTCGCAGGAGGGTGAAGTGCGTGTCTACAACTTTACGACCGGCGATGTGCCCTCGTATCTGCCCGTCTCCTCGACGGACTTCACGGGTTCCTACGAGTATGTCGGTGAGCTGACGCGCTCGGTACGCAACGATGATGGCACGCAGAGCGTCATTCGTTTCTGGTCGGCGAAGTGACCGCTTCCTGAGCATCGACTCGTCGATACTGCCCCTCGCCCGCGCTGCCTCGGTGGCGCGGGCGAGGCGCGTCTGCGTGAGCGATCGCCTGGCGCTCACGTGGGAGTGCGGCCGCAGTTGGCGGCACGTGTGGTCGAGCATGGGAGTCCCCCGTAGTCCTTCTGCGGCAAGAGCGAATACTCCGAGGAGTATTGACACCGCCCTTAATCAACTCTCCCAGGTGATGCACATCGATTTCGATGAACTCCTTGCTGGATATATGGATCCGTCAGGGGGCCCTCTCCTGCGTCAGTGGCTTTCCTGACGTTGTTCGTGTCGACATGGGGTGCGGGCGAGATAGTGTGTAGTTTCGGCTCGAAAGGAGAAAGACGGTGCTGAACGCATTGGGACGAATCTTCGGCAGGGGAACCTCCGGGGATAGGAATGACCCGATGGCCTTCCTGGACGAGTACGCGGCGGTCATGAACAGGCACACCGGGCTTGAGGTATACAACGGCTTCAAACGGGGGCACACCGGTCTGTCGATCGATGCGGGGATCGGGAATGCTCCTGTGGTTGGAGGATGGACAATACTGCTTCGACGAGGAGGAGCGAGGGAAGGTGAGAAAATGTGGCTTTTTCAGTTCGTCCTCGGTCGAGTTGACGCAGAAGGTGATGGTCAACTACACGGTCTCGATCTTGCGCCATAGTTTGGGGCTTCCGGCGTTGGGCGTTCCAACCAAAGCTGACGAACTCCCGTCGGGTTGGGTGCTTCAAGAAACTCCCACGTGGAGTTATGTTGCTCTTGATGGGCCTCACGGCGAGCATTTGGAATTTGTGGCCTCTGGGGCGCGCTACTGCGTGGCCCTCGCCTGGCTCTACGACGTGACTCCCTCCGAGCTGCTCAATGCATACATGCTCCCCGATGGCGGGCCTCTGCTTCGTCGGTGGCTGGGTTACCCGTACCTGAGGTAACGGTGAGCGTCCCGGCGCGGTCATGCTCGTTGTCCGCTGATTCGGGTCCGCGATGCGTTCGTTTCCTGTTCGTATGCTCTCAGCTGCGATAGCCCGCGCCGCCTCGGTGGCGCGGGCGAATCCTTGTCGTGAAGCCCCTCATGGTAGGCGCGCCACACCCGCCCAGCGCAGGCTCACCTACCCGAATTACGCAACATAATCGCCTCATTTATTTACGTAATTAGTGATGGTAAAAGCGCGAAAATCACTCCCTGAAGGCTTGCGCTAAGCATTGGAATCTCAACGAAAACACGCTTCGTTTGCACATGTTGCGAAAAGGCGTATCACTGGAGTCAACAGCGCGACCAACCTGGCCGCGACCGGCTACGAAGAGGCCCCACGGGGCCACGTTGAAAAGGACACTCCAATGGCAGATATGCCCCGCATCCTCGACTGCTCCGTCACCGACTGCTCCTACAACAAGGAGAAGAACTGCGGAGCCGCCGCAATCACCGTCGGCTACTCGACCTCCTGCACGACCTTCATCCCGCTGACCGTCAAGGGCGGCCTCGCCAAGGCCGAATCCTTCGTCGGCGCCTGCCAGAAGGCCGACTGCGCCCACAACAACGCGCTCGAGTGCACCGCCGCCTCCATCTCGGTCGGCGCGGGCACCGCGGACTGCCTCTCCTACGAGGCGCGCTGAACGCACCACACGCGAACGAGGCCGTGGCTGGGAATCCCCGCCACGGCCTCGTTCGTGCGTCGAGAACGAAAAAACTCAACGCCCGTCGCTCGCACGCACCCGAAGCGTGGGGTGGGGGCGCAGGCCGCGCTGGCCATTCCAAATGAGGTTGACGACGTGGGCGGCGACCTCGTCCTTCTTCATGCGTCGATCGTCCAGCCACCACTGCCCGACCTGAGCGATGAGACCGACGAGCATCTGCGCGTACAGGGGAGACCAGGTGGTGTCGAAGTCGGAGCGCTTGAATTGCTCGGCGATGATGTGCTCGACGCGGGTGGCGACATCGCCCATGATCGACGAAAAAGACCCCGCCGTGCGGTCGGAAGGCGCGTCGCGCACCAGCACGCGGAAGCCGTCCGTGTTGCGCTCAATGTAATCCAGCAGGCCCAGGGTCGCATTCTCCAGGATGAGGCGCGGGCGCTCCGACGACTCCAGGGAGGACTGCAGCGACGTGATGAGCGCCTGCACCTCGCGGTCGACGATCACCGCATACAGGCCCTCCTTGCCGCCGAAATGCTCGTAGATGACGGGCTTGGAAACCTTCGCGCGGGCGGCGATCTCCTCGACGCTGGTCGCCCCGAAACCCTTCTCGGCGAACAGGGAACGCCCCACGCTCACCAACTGCTCGCGGCGCGCGAAGCCGCTCATGCGTGTCCTCTTCTCAGCCATGCTCCCAGTATCACACGGGACGAGGCCCGGGCGGGGTGGGCGTTCACCGTCGCGATCGCGTGCGGCGCGTTTGAAAGCGTGCGCGGGGTCCGGGTATCATCATTGTGGACGCATTCCGCCTTGGTGTAACGGCAGCACAGAGGTTTTTGGTGCCTTTAGTCTAGGTTCGAATCCTAGGGGCGGAGCGATCGGACCCGTCTCGGGCCCGTTAACCCCTGAGGAGGAACATGTCTCGCCCCGCCGCCGTCATCGTCCTGGCCGCCGGTCAGGGAACGCGCATGAAATCAGCCCTCCCGAAGGTCGTGCACCCCCTCGCCGGCCTGTCCATGATCGGGCACGCGCTGCGGGCCGCCCAGGGCCTCGAGCCCGAGAACCTGGTCGCCGTCGTGCGTCACCAGCGCGAGGTCGTCGCCGCCGAGATCGCGCGCGTCAGCCCGAACGCCATCATCGCCGACCAGGATGAGATTCCCGGCACGGGCCGCGCCGTCCAGTGTGGCCTCGCGGCCCTCGACGAGGCCGTCGCCCCCGCTCCCGGCACCATCGTCGTCACCTACGGCGACGTCCCCCTCCTCTCCACAGACACCCTGGCCGACCTGGTCGCCACCCACGAGGGCGCGGGCCACGCCGTCACCGTCCTGACCTCGCGCGTCGAAGACCCCACCGGCTACGGACGCATCATCCGCGACGCCTCCGGCACGGTCACCGCCATCGTCGAGCAGCGCGACGCGACCCCCGAGCAGGCGGCCATCAACGAGATCAACGCAGGCATCTACGCCTTCGATGCGGACTTCCTGCGCGCCTCCCTGGCGTCGCTTGGCACCGACAATGATCAGGGCGAGGTCTACCTGACCGACGTCCTCGCGGCCGCGGCACCCGCCGGACGCACCGCCGGAGCCCTCGAGCTCACCGACCACTGGCAGAGCGCCGGTGCGAACGACCGTGTCCAACTCGCCGAGCTGGGCGCCGAACTCAACCGACGCATCTGCGTCGAGCTCATGCGCTCGGGCGTGACCATCGTCGATCCGGCCTCCACCTGGGTCGATGTCGACGTATCGGTCGGCGCGGACACCACCATCTACCCCGGCACCTGCCTGCGGGGTACCACCACCGTTGGGGCCGACTGTGAAATCGGTCCTAACGCCACGCTGATTGATGCGGAAATCGGGGACCGCAGTGTGGTCCCCGCCGCGTGGGTCGGTCAGGGCTGCGTTGCAGCCGATACGATGGTTACGCCATACGCCACCATCGGCACACTGATCGCGGCGCCTCGCGCCTGATCCAACACAAGGAGAGACAACCGCATGAGCGGACTGGTGACCACCGGAGAGAAGAATCTCGTCCTCGTTTCTGGACGAGCTCACATGGACCTGGCTCACGCCGTGGGCGAGGAAATCGGATGTGGGGTCTCGCCGGTGACGGCCTACGACTTCGCCTCCGGCGAGATTTACGTGCGCTTCAACGAGTCCGTTCGCGGCGCCGACGTGTTCGTCCTGCAGTCCATCGCGGGCGACATCAACAAGTGGCTCATGGAGCAGCTCATCATGATTGACGCTGCCAAGCGCGCTTCCGCGAAGCGCATCACCGTGGTCGCCCCCTTCTACCCCTACTCGCGCCAGGATAAGAAGCACCAGGGCCGCGAGCCCATCTCCGCCCGCCTCATGGCTGACCTGTACCGCACCGCCGGTGCCGACCGCATCATGAGCGTGGACCTGCACGCCTCGCAGGAGCAGGGCTTCTTCGACGGCCCCGTCGATCACCTCTTCGCCATGCCGGTCCTCGTGGACTACGTGCGCGGCCGCGTCGACCTGTCCAACACGGCGGTCGTCTCTCCGGACGCCGGCCGTATCCGCGTCGCCGAGAAGTGGTCGAAGAAGCTGGGTGGCGCGCCCCTGGCCTTCGTCCACAAGACCCGCGACACGACCCGCCCGAACGTGGCCGTCGCCAACCGCGTCGTCGGCGAGGTTGCCGGCAAGGAATGCGTCCTGGTGGACGACATGATCGACACCGCCGGAACGATCACCGAGGCAATCAACGTCCTCAACAATGCCGGCGCTAAGAAGGTCATCGTCGTCGCCACGCACGGCATCCTCTCCGACCCTGCCGCGAAGCGCCTCTCCGAATCTGGCGCGGCCGAGGTCGTCGTCACCGACACGCTGCCGATTCCTGCCGAGAAGCGCTTCGAGCAGCTCACCGTCCTCTCGATCGCGCCGCTCCTGGCCCGCGCGATCCACGAGGTCTTCGAAGACGGTTCGGTCACATCCCTGTTCAACTGACCTTCTCCCGCTTCACATCCGCCCTCGCCGTAAGGTAACCTGTTGGGGTTGCTCCGGCGAGGGCGGATCCGTATCCGCCGTTATCGACAGGGCCTGAATAGAAATGCTTCGCGTTTCCTTCACTCTGCCGACATCGACGCCGGACCTGAGAAACGAAGGATAGACACATGAGCGACAACCCCGTCCTGCTTGCTGAAGAGCGCACCGAGTTCGGCAAGGGCTCCGCGCGCCGCGCCCGCCGCGCCGGCAAGGTCCCCACGGTCCTCTACGGTCACGGCGCCGAGCCCCGTCACCTGGACGTTCCCGGCCACGACCTCTTCCTCATCGTCCGCGGCAACAAGAACGCGCTGGTTGAGCTGAAGATCGAGGGCAAGACCCAGCTCGCCCTCGTCAAGGACGTTCAGGTTCACCCCGTGCGCCGCGACATCCTGCACGCCGACTTCCTGGCCGTCAAGGCCGGCGAGAAGGTCGACGTTGAGGTCCCCGTCGTCGTCGTCGGCGAGCCCGTGCCCGGCACCGTCCACTCCGTCGAGGAGTTCACCATCCTGGTGAAGGCCCCCGCCACCTCCATCCCCGAGCACGTTGAGGTCTCCATCGAGGGCGTCGAGGCCGGTACCGCCCTGCACGTCTCCGACCTGTCGCTGCCCGCCGGCGTTGAGGTCGAGCTCGACCCCGAGACGGTCGTCGTCTCCGTCCAGGAGGCCGCCGCTGAAGAGGCCGAGGAAGCCGCTGAAGAGGCTCCCGCCGAGGCCGACGCCGAGTGACACTCGCGTAGCAGACGCTTCCCACGAGGGGGCGAGGCTGATGCCTCGCCCCCTCGTCGTATCTGAGATACTGGGGGCATGAGTGACCTCCACGTGATCATCCCCGCCGGCGGCGCCGGCACCCGCCTGTGGCCGCTCTCGCGCCGCCACCGTCCCAAGTTCCTCCTCGACCTGGCTGGCACGGGCCGCACCCTCCTGCAGGGGACGGTGGACCGCCTGGAGGAGACTGCCTCGTCGGTGACGATCGTGACGGGGCGCGCCCACCGCGACGGCGTCCTCGACCAGCTGCCCGAGTTCGCCTCCTCCGACGAGCGCACGCTCCTCATCGAGCCCTCCGGGCGCGACTCCATGGCCGCGATCGGCCTGGCGGCCTACGTGGTGCGAGAGCGCTTCGGCGACGACGCCATCGTCGGCTCCTTCGCCGCCGACCACCTGATCGCCCGCCCCGAGCTGCTGCGCGAGGCCGTCGCCACCGCGATCGACGCCGCCCGCGACGGCTACGTCGTCACGATCGGGCTGACGCCCACCGAGGCCTCGACCGCCTACGGGTACATCGCGCCTGGGCCCGCGCTGGGCGAGGACCAGGCCGGTGGCTCGACCGCGCACCGCGGCGCCCGCCGCGTCGCCGAGTTCGTCGAGAAGCCGGACGCCCAGACCGCGGCGCGCTACGTGTCGCAGGGCTACCTGTGGAACGCCGGAATGTTCATCATGTCCGCGGGGGTCCTGGCCTCGCACCTGGCCCGCCTCATGCCCGACCTGCACGCCCGCCTGGAGACGATCGCGCGCGCGTGGGGCACCGATTCCTTCGAGCGCACCCTCGAGGAGAACTGGCCGCACCTGACCAAGATCGCCATCGACCACGCCATCGCTGAGCCCGTCGCCGCCGACGGGGGAGTGGCCGTCGTCCCCGCGGACGCGCAGATCGGGTGGACGGACCTGGGCGACTTCGAGGCACTCACGGGCATTGCGGCGGCAGCGGGTGGCCTCGGCGAGGCGATCCGCGTGGACTCCGACGGCTCCGCCGTCTACGGCGCCGAAGACGGCCCCCTCGTCGCCCTCGTCGGCGTGCCCGACGTCGCGGTCGCCCTGACCGCCGACGCCGTCCTCGTCACGCGACTCGACCGCGCCCAATCCGTTAAGGCCGTCGTCGACACGCTGGCCGAGCGCGGACGCTCCGACCTGCTCTGATACGACGCCGCCAGCGGCGCGGGCCCACCCCCACCGCGGGTGTCCCGCGCCGCTTCCGCGTTGCCGCTCACGGGTGAGGTGCGCCGCCCCGCCCGTCCTGACCGGGTGTGCGGCTGGTACCGTGATTGGCAGAACAACGACCCGACGAAAGGCATCAGACGTGAACAAGCGGACCATTGCCGCCGTTGTCGCC
>CATWCG010000057.1:0-8816 GCA_958349165.1 uncultured Actinomyces sp.
GCCATCGAGAAGGCTTCGGCGATGCCGCGGTTGAGGACGATCTTGCTCATCGCGGTCGCGAAACCGACGACCTGGCCGCCCGTGATGGCCGGCGGGAGCGAGAGGGCGTTCGGGTCCGTGATGACCTCAACGAGGGCTGGGCCGGGCGCCGCGAACGCCTCGCGGTACGCGCCCTCCAGGCGCGATGCGTCCTCGACGCGCTCCGCGTGGAAGCCAATTGCGCGGGCAATCTCCGCGTAATTCGTATCGGGGACGTCCGTCTGGAAGTCCGGGAGGCCGTTGACCAGCATCTCCAGCTTCACCATGCCCAGCGTCGAATTGTTGAAGACGACCACTTTGATGGGCAGGTCGTACATCGTCGCGGTGATGAGCTCGCCGAGCAGCATGGACAGGCCGCCGTCGCCCGACACCGACACGACCTGGCGACCCGGGTAGGCGACCTGGGCGCCCAGGGCCATCGGCAGCGCGTTCGCCATCGAGCCGTGCAGCAGCGAACCGATGAGGCGGCGCGTGCCGAGCGGATCAATGTAGCGAGCGGTCCACACGTTGCACATGCCCGTGTCTGCGGTAAAAATGGCGTCCTTCGCGGCCGTCTCGTTGAGGAGGTGCGCGGCGTACTCGGGGTGGATCGGACGCATCTTCTCCACGTTGCGCGTGTAGGCGCCCACGGGAGCGTGCATGATCTCCGAGTGCTTCTTGATCTTGGCTTTCAGGAAGGAATCCGAGCGGCCTGCGCGCAGGTGGGGGAGGAGGGCCTCGATGAAGGGCTTGACCTGCGCGTGAATCGCGAGGCCGACGTCCGTGCGCCGACCCAGCTTCTCCGCGTGCGTGTCGACCTGGATGGTCGGGGTGTCCGGCAGGAACTGGTCGTAGGGGAAGTCGGTGCCCAGCAGGATCAGCACGTCGGCGTCGTTCATGCCCTCCGCGGCCGCGCCGTAGCCCAGCAGGCCCGTCATGCCCACGTCGAAGGGGTTGTCGTACTGGATGAAGTGCTTGCCGCGCAGCGAGTGGCCGATCGGGGCCTTGAGCGCGTCTGCCAGGGCGATGACCTCGTCGTGAGCGCCCTCAACGCCGGCGCCAGCGAAAATGGCGACCTTGTCCGCCTTGTTGAGGAGCGCCGCGGCCTCGTCGATGTCCGCCGGGTTCGGGGTCAGCGTCGCCGGGCGCGCGGGCGCGTAGGTGGGAACGTGCTCAACGGCCTTGAGGTCGGTGATGTCTCCGGGCAGCGTGATGACGGCGACGCCTCCCAGGCCGACCGCGTGGCGGATCGCGGAGTTCACGGTGCGCGGGGACTGCGCCGCGGAGGAGATGAGCTCGTTGTAGACCGAGCACTCCTCGAAGACGCGGTCCGGGTGCGTCTCCTGGAAGTAGGTGGAGCCGATCTGGACGCTCGGGATGTGCGAGGCAATGGCCAGGACGGGCGCGCCCGTGCGGTTCGCGTCGTACAGGCCGTTGATGAGGTGCAGGTTGCCCGGGCCGCACGAGCCCGCGCACACGGCGAGCTTGCCAGTGAGCTGAGCCTCGGCCGAAGCCGCGAACGCCGCCGCCTCCTCGTGACGGACGTGAATCCAGTCGATGCCGCCCTGTGCCGAGCCGCCGGTCTTGCGCACGGCGTCGACGATCGGGTTGAGCGAATCGCCGACAATGCCGTAGATCCGGTGGACTCCCGCGTCGACGAGCTGGGCCACGATCTGTTCCGCGACGTTCATGCCATCTCCTTAGCTGTCATAGGCTGTGACCTGGTGAAACCAGCATAGGCGTGACCAAGGTCCTTTGTCGCTTCAGTGTGATTGACCGACCAAGGCGAAGTGTCGGTGGAAGAGGCCCGCGTTCCTCCGATAGGATGGCACCGCCCCAATAGCTCAGTCGGTCAGAGCAGCGGACTCATAATCCGTGGGTCGTCGGTTCAAGCCCGACTTGGGGCACCGTCACTCCAGCCCGGGAGCCGCCGCCGTCGCGCCTGACGGACCAGTCGGCCACGGCCTCGTCGCCGTGAGACCCTGCACATATCACACGCAGCCTTGACTCGCGACGCGACTCACGGTAGTCTGAGTGTTTGCGCCTTATCATGCCCGAGGTGACCCGTATCCAGCCGTCGTAACAGGCGCTTGACGGACCAGGACGCGTCAGATAATGGGTGATAAGGAAGCGTGCGCACCGTAACAGCAGGGAAGGACCCCCTTTGGCTGCCAACAGCACCGCCAAACAGCCCAGCCACCGCATCTCGTTCGCGAAGCTCCGTGAACCCCTCCAGGCCCCCAATCTGCTGGGCCTGCAGGTCGAAAGCTTCGACTGGCTGCTGGGTAACGACGCGTGGAAGGCCCGCGTCGAAGCCGCTCAGGCATCCGGCCGCAACGACGTCCCCGACGTCTCCGGCCTCGAAGAAATCTTCCACGAGATTTCCCCCATCGAGGACGTCGCAGGCACCATGAGCCTGTCGTTCCACGACCACCGCCTCGAATCCCCCAAGTACTCCATGGAGGAAGCCAAGGCGAAGGACTACACGTACTCCGCACCCATGTACGTGACCGCCGAGTTCATGAACTACGAAACCGGCGAAATCAAGTCCCAGACCGTGTTCATGGGCGACTTCCCGCTCATGACCCCCCGCGGCACCTTCATTATCAACGGCACCGAGCGCGTCGTCGTCTCCCAGCTCGTGCGTTCCCCCGGCGTGTACTTCGAGAAGCTCTCGGACCGCTCGACCGACAAGGAAACCTTCGGCGCGAAGGTCATCCCCTCGCGCGGCGCGTGGCTCGAGTTCGAGATCGACAAGCGCGACACCGTCGGCGTGCGCATCGACCGCAAGCGTAAGCAGTCGGTCACCCACTTCCTCAAGGCCATCGGCATGACCGAATCCGAGATCCGCGACACCTTCGCCGCGTACCCGGTCCTGCTCGAAACCCTCGAGAAGGACACCGTCGGCACGCAGGAAGAGGCCCTGCTCGACATCTACCGCAAGCTGCGCCCCGGCGAGCCCGCGAACGTCGACGCCGCCCAGACGCTGCTCAACAACTTCTACTTCGACTCTCGTCGCTACGACCTGGCCAAGGTCGGCCGCTACAAGATCAACAAGAAGCTGGCCATCGAAGCCGACCCCAAGGCCTCGACCCTCTCCCTCGAGGACATCGTCGCCACCGTCAAGTACCTCCTCGCCCTCCACCAGGGCGACAAGACCTTCGCCGGCACCCGCGGTGGTGAGCCCGTCGAGGTCCGCGTCGAGGTCGACGACATCGACAACTTCGCCAACCGTCGCATCCGCGCCGTCGGCGAGCTCATCCAGGGCCAGGTCCGCACCGGCCTCGCCCGCATGGAACGCACCGTGCGCGAGCGCATGACCACCCAGGAGACGGACTCGATCACGCCCCAGACGCTGATCAACATCCGCCCCGTCGTGGCCGCGATCAAGGAGTTCTTCGGAACCTCCCAGCTCTCGCAGTTCATGGACCAGAACAACCCGCTGGCCGGCCTGACCCACAAGCGCCGCCTGTCGGCCCTGGGCCCCGGCGGCCTGTCCCGTGACCGCGCGGGCATGGAAGTCCGAGACGTCCACCCCTCGCACTACGGCCGCATGTGCCCGATCGAGTCCCCTGAAGGCCCGAACATCGGCCTCATCGGCTCGCTCGCAACCTTCGCGCGCATCAACCCCTTCGGCTTCATCGAGACGCCCTACCGCGTCGTCAAGGACGGCAAGGTCACCGACGAAATCCGCTACCTCACCGCGGACGACGAGAAGGGCCACTTCATCGCCCAGGCCTCGTCGCCCCTCGAGGCCGACGGTTCCTTCGCCGAACACGACGTCCTGTGCCGTGTCGCCGGCGAAGACCCGACCCTGATCGCCCGCGATCGCGTCGACTACATGGACGTCTCCGCGCGCCAGATGGTGTCCGTCGCCGCGGCGTTCATTCCCTTCCTGGAGCACGACGACGCTAACCGAGCCCTCATGGGCGCGAACATGCAGCGTCAGGCCGTGCCGCTGCTCACCACGGAAGCCCCGCTGGTCGGCACCGGCATGGAGCTGCGCGCCGCGCACGACTCCGGCGAAATGATCCTCGCCGCGCACGCCGGCGTCGTCTCCGAGGTCTCCGCGGACCTGATCGTCGTCTCCACGGACGAGGGCGGCCGCGACTCCTACCGCCTCGAGAAGTTCGAGCGCTCCAACCCCGGTAACTGCACCAACCAGCGCGTTATCGTGGACGAGGGCGACCGCGTCGAGGTCGGCGACGTCCTCGCCGACGGCCCCGCCACCTCCAACGGCGAGGTCGCGCTCGGCAAGAACCTCCTCGTCGCCTACATGTCGTGGGAAGGCCTCAACTACGAGGACGCCATCATCCTGAGCCGCCGCGTCGTGGAAGAAGACATCCTCACCTCGATCCACATCGAGGAATACGAGGTCGACGCCCGCGAGACCAAGCTCGGTGAGGAAGAAATCACCCGCGACATCCCCAACGTCTCCGAGGAATCCCTCTCCGACCTGGACGAGCGCGGCATCATCCGCATCGGCGCCGAGGTCACCGCCGGCGACATCCTCGTCGGCAAGGTCACCCCCAAGGGCGAGACAGAGCTGACCTCCGAAGAACGCCTGCTGCGCGCCATCTTCGGCGAGAAGGCCCGCGAGGTGCGCGACACCTCCCTGCGCGTCCCCCACGGCGAAGAAGGCATCGTCATCGGCGTCCGCGAATTCAACGACGACGAAGACGACCTCAACCCCGGCGTCCGCCAGACCGTGCGCGTCTACGTCGCCCAGCGACGCAAGATCACGATCGGCGACAAGATGGCCGGCCGCCACGGCAACAAGGGCGTCGTGTCCAAGATCCTCCCGGTCGAGGACATGCCCTTCCTCGCCGACGGCACGCCCGTCGACATCATCCTCAACCCGCTGGGCGTCCCCGGCCGAATGAACGTCGGCCAGGTGCTCGAGTACCACCTCGGGTGGCTCGCCCACCAGGGCTGGGACGCCTCGGCCGCCGTCGAGGCCGGCGAAGAGTGGGCGGCACACCTGCCCGCCGACGGCATCACGACCGGGCCTGGCACGCGCGTCGCCACCCCCGTCTTCGACGGCCTCGAGGCCGACGAACTCGCGGGCCTGCTGCGCAACGTGAACCCGAACCGCGACGGCGACGTCCTCACCAACCACGAGGGCAAGGCGCGCCTCTTCGACGGCCGCTCCGGCGAGCCGTTCCCGTACCCGATCTCGGTGGGCTACACCTACATGCTCAAGCTCCACCACCTGGTCGACGACAAGATCCACGCCCGCTCCACGGGCCCGTACTCGATGATCACGCAGCAGCCGCTGGGCGGTAAGGCCCAGTTCGGCGGCCAGCGCTTCGGCGAAATGGAGGTGTGGGCCCTGGAAGCATACGGCGCCGCCTACGCCCTCCAGGAGCTGCTGACCATCAAGTCCGACGACACCACCGGCCGCGTCAAGGTGTACGAGGCCATCGTCAAGGGCGAGGACATCCCCGAGCCCGGCATCCCCGAGTCCTTCCGAGTCCTCATCCAGGAAATGCGCTCGCTGTGCCTGAACGTCGAAGCCCTCGACGCGGCCGGCAACGTCATTGACCTGCGTGAGCAGGACGAAGACTTCAATGCGCGTGAGGACCTGGGTATCACCCTCGATGCCCGTCCGAACGCTGCGGCGACCATCGATGCGATCTGATAGGGAGAGATAACTTTGCTGGACGCCAAAACGTTCGACAGCCTGAAGATCACCCTGGCCACCGGCGACGACATCGCCGTCTGGAGCCACGGTGAAGTCAAGAAGCCGGAGACCATCAACTACCGCACGCTCAAGCCCGAGCGCGACGGCCTGTTCGGTGAGCAGATCTTCGGCCCCACCCGCGACTGGGAGTGCGCGTGTGGCAAGTACAAGCGCGTGCGCTACAAGGGCATCATCTGCGAGAAGTGCGGAGTCGAGGTAACTCGCTCCCGCGTCCGCCGTGAGCGCATGGGCCACATCGACCTGGCCGCCCCCGTCACGCACATCTGGTACTTCAAGGGTGTTCCCTCGCGCCTGGGATACGTGCTCAACCTCGCGCCCAAGGACCTCGAGAAGGTCATCTACTTCGCCGCCTACATGATCACCGAGGTCGACGAAAAGGGTCGCCACGAGGATCTGGCTGAACTGCGCGCCGAACTCGAGGTGCAGAAGAAGCAGATGGAGAACAACCGCGACGCCACGATCAACGACTTCGCGGAGCAGCTCGAGTCCGACATGGCCGCCCTGGAGAAGGACGGCGCCTCGCAGGCGGAGCGCGAGCGCGCCCGCAAGCAGGGCGAGCGCGAGATGGCCAAGATTCGCCGCCGCTTCGACGGCGACATCGACGGCCTCGAGGCCGTGTGGGAGCGCTTCAAGGACCTCAAAGTCGGCGACCTTGAGGGCGACGAGCGCCTCTACCGCGCGATGGTGGCCCGCTACGGCACCTACTTCAAGGGTGACATGGGCGCGTCTGCCATCCAGAAGCGCCTGGAGACCTTCGACCTGGAGGGCGAGGTCGCCGCGCTGCGTCAGACCATTGCCTCCGACTCCGGCCCGCGGAAGGCCCGCGCCATCAAGCGCCTGAAGGTCATCAACGCCTTCGTCGCGACCGGCAACTCCCCGGCCTCTATGGTCCTCACCAAGATCCCCGTGATCCCGCCGGACCTGCGCCCCATGGTTCAGCTGGACGGCGGCCGCTTCGCGACCTCCGACCTCAACGACCTGTACCGTCGCGTCATCAACCGCAACACCCGACTCAAGCGTCTGCTCGAGCTGGGCGCCCCCGAGATCATCGTCAACAACGAGAAGCGCATGCTTCAGGAATCCGTTGACGCCCTCTTCGACAACGGCCGCCGCGGCCGCCCCGTCGCGGGCCCCGGCAACCGTCCGCTCAAGTCGATCTCGGACATGCTCAAGGGCAAGCAGGGTCGTTTCCGTCAGAACCTGCTCGGCAAGCGCGTCGACTACTCGGGTCGTTCCGTTATCGTCGTCGGCCCGCAGCTGCAGCTGCACCAGTGCGGTCTGCCCAAGCAGATGGCCCTGGAGCTGTTCAAGCCCTTCGTCATGAAGCGCCTGGTTGAGAAGAACTACGCGCAGAACGTCAAGGCCGCCAAGCGCAAGGTCGAGCGTCAGCGCCCCGAGGTGTGGGACGTCCTCGACGACGTCATCCGCGAGCACCCGGTGCTGCTCAACCGCGCGCCCACGCTGCACCGCCTCGGCATCCAGGCGTTCGAGCCCCAGCTCATTGAGGGTAAGGCCATCCAGCTGCACCCCCTCGCCTGTGGCGCCTTCAACGCCGACTTCGACGGCGACCAGATGGCTGTCCACCTGCCGCTGGGCGCTGAGGCGCAGGCCGAGGCCCGCATCCTCATGCTGTCGACGAACAACATCCTCAAGCCCTCCGACGGCCGCCCCGTGGCTATGCCCTCGCAGGACATGATCATCGGCCTGTTCCACCTGACCTCGAACCCCGACCCGTCGGTGCCCGTCGAGAAGGACGAGGACGGCAACCCCGTGGTTCCGTACTTCTCCAGCCAGGCGGAGGCCCAGATGGCGTTCGACGCCGGCAACCTGGACCTGAACGCGACCGCGCGCATCCGCTTCGCCGACGGCACCGTGCCGCCCGAGGGCTGGGAAGCCCCCGAGGGCTGGGAGAGCGGCGACGAGCTGATCCTCGAGACCAGCCTCGGCCGCGCGATCTTCAACGAACTGCTGCCCACCGACTACCCCTTCGTCAACGAGGTCGTCGGCAAGAAGCAGCTCGGCAACATCGTGAACACCCTGACGCAGCGCTACCCGAACGTGCTCGTCGCGGACTGCCTCGACGCCCTGAAGTCGGCCGGCTTCCACTGGTCGACGTGGTCGGGCATCACGATTGCGTTCTCCGACATTCAGGCCTCGCCGCGTAAGCGCGAGATTCTGGCCCGCTACGAGGCCAAGGCCGCCGAGATCGTCGAGCAGTTCGAGACGGGTATCATCCTCGAGGAGACCCGCTACGAGGAGCTCGTCAAGCTGTGGCTGCAGTGCACCGAAGAGGTCGCCGAGGACATGCGCGCGAACTTCACCGAGCGCAACACCGTGTACCGCATGGTGAATTCGGGCGCCCGTGGTAACTGGTCGCAGGTTCAGCAGATCGCCGGTATGCGTGGCCTCGTGTCCGACCCGAAGCAGAAGCTGATCGAGCAGCCCATTAAGGCGAACTACCGCGAGGGCCTGACGGTTCTCGAGTACTTCATCGCCACGCACGGCGCCCGTAAGGGCCTGGTCGATACGGCTCTGCGTACCGCCGAGTCGGGTTACCTGACGCGTCGTCTGGTCGACGTCTCGCAGGACGTCATCGTCCGCGAGGCCGACTGTGGCACCCGCGCGGGCCTGAAGATCGACATCGCTCACAAGAACGAGTTCGGTGAGTGGGAGGCGTCCGAGACCATCGAGACGACCGCCTACGCCCGTAACCTCGCCCGCGACGCGGTCAACGAGGCCGGAGAGGTCGTCATGCCCGCGGGCACCGACCTGGGTGACGATCAGCTCGCGCAGCTCGTCGCCGCCGGCGTCGAGCAGGTCGTGTGCCGTTCCGTCCTCACCTGTGAGTCGCAGGTCGGCACCTGTGCGGCGTGCTACGGTCGCTCGCTGGCCACCGGCAAGCAGGTCGACATCGGCGAGGCCGTCGGCATTATCGCCGCCCAGTCGATCGGTGAGCCCGGCACGCAGCTGACGATGCGTACCTTCCACACCGGTGGCGCCGCCTCCGCCGCGGATATTACGCAGGGTCTGCCCCGCGTCCAGGAGCTCTTCGAGGCGCGCAGCCCGAAGGTCGAGGCCAAGATGAACGAGGCCG